>NZ_MWOM01000003.1:15218-103353 GCF_012931925.1 Acidovorax sp. SRB_24 | reverse complement strand
TGCTGCAGAAGGCATGAAGGCAACAGTCCTGTACGCTTTCGGTACATATCGGCATGGCAGAAAATATGTACCAAAGTGTTTCTCATCCTCATGAGCCCCCGTATTTGCTGCCTCATATGACGAAGCTTAGGATCCAGGCCCTTTTAGGAATGTCGATATGTTGCCTTTCACGATAGCCAACTCCTTTCTAAAGCATGCCCAGCATGGATTCGGCGCTATAAGCTTTTCAACGTCTACCCCGCTACCAAGAGACTTGGCCAAGACCTCTCAACCACACAAACATAAAAGCCAGGACAGTGACAATCAGTTTCGTCGAGACTTTAGCCATCTCGAACAATATCGATCAGGCCTTGGGCTGGACACTATCCCTTATCTGTTGGGAGTGTCATAACACAAACGCTTGTCGAACAATCCCCCCAACGTAGCTGCGCTGATCTAGTGCTCGGGTGCTAGGGCATAGCCCTGCGATGTCTAAACATATTGCAGTACTAGCAGCAAAATTTTCAAGCTAAGCATCAAATATCTTCCGTGAATATTCTTACGATTCGAACGCACACGCTCCGACACGCAGGTCGAAAGTGGCTATCTGGCTTATTTTTTCTAACCGCTATCACGGGCTGTGGAGGCGGCAGCGACAGCGCCGCTACTCCTTCAGAGGAACAACGAAAATTAGCGTCCCCGTCCACGGCTATAGCGCTACCGCCCGCGCTACCGCCCGCACCCGTTCTCATTGCAACCACACCATTCCGCTGCGCGGCGGGTGCCATCACCTGCATCGAAGTAGCCTCGACCAGTCCACAACCTCAGGCTAGCGTGCCAGTTACCTTTGGGCAACCCTTCAAGACCGGTGACTGGAAACACAAAGAAACAGGACTGGTAGCTCGAGACAATTTCAACCAGCCGGTTCCGCTGCAATACGATGACATCTCCTCTTACAGAGATGGCTCGAGCCGTTTTGCGGTACTCAATGCGCAACTTTCTGGCCTGCAAGCGGGGGAGCGTCGAATCATCAACCTGTTCACCGGTTCCGCCAGTGCTCCGCCTCAGCTCTTGCCTAGCAATCCGGCGTGGAATCTGTCTCTTGAAGCCAAGATCTACAACCAGCAGGTCAACGTGGTCACGTTTGGTGACCGCAACGGCCACACGGATGGCACACCGTTTCTAGTGGGCGAGAAGATCGTCATGACGATCACCGGCCCCACCACAGAGAGTTTTCAGCAAACGATCACGTCTGACATGGCTGGCGGGGGCTACATCACACTCACTAAGATTGCCGAGGCCTTCCAGCAACTGGTCAACAGCCAAAGCCAGACGTACATCGGGGAAAAGATCGGTGGGGGCTATGAGAAACTGTGGCTCAAGACCAAAAACCCTGCCCAAGGCGCATTTCAGGTCAGCTTCAGCTACAGCGGTCAAGCCAAGATAGCGCAAGTCAACCAATCGAACTACGAGGCTCCGCAAACCTGGGTCATCGATGGGCAGGATCTGCTGAAACAGCAAATCTCCATGGCCAATGCCAGCCAGGCGAGCGCGAATCGTCGGTTTCACGGTCCGGTGGCATCCGAATTCAAATTGGCAATACCTTTCAAGAACGTATCCACGGGCAAGACACACGACTTTCTCACCGCGCGACTGGACACACGGATGTTTGAAGGAGGCCAAAAAATCCGTACCAACGTGATCATCGAGAATAACTGGACGTTCAAGGCCAATCCCAAGAACGTCACGTATGAGATGGCCTTCAAAGTGAACGGCGCTACGGTGCACCAACAACCCATCTTTACCCACTATCACCATGCGCGTTGGCAAAAGATGTTGTGGACCGGCGTCGAGCCCAAGGTACAGCTTCGGCACAACATGCGGTATTTTCTGGACAGCCGCGCAGTCTGGAACTACGACTTGAGCATACGGGTATCCGAAGCCACCCTGGCTGCAGAGGCGACCAATCTTGCGCGAGCGCGCACCCAACAAGCCACTTTGGGTCCGATGGGCAACGCATTCTTGGAACCGAGCTTTGGTTCCACCGGCGGTCGTCCCGAAATTGGCCCACTCCCACGCTGGACTGCCCTCTACCTGATTTCGCAAGACGAGCGGGCGCGCGCCAGCATGATGGCCGTGGCCGATGCTGCCGCCGCCGTACCGATTCACTTCCGCGACGAGAACACCGACAGCCCCATCAATACGGTCGCCAACCCGAACGTTTCGACGCACTTCAACAGCAACAACCTACCGGACAGCACGGACCCAACCATCTGGGGACCCGACACCGCCCACCAAGCGTCGTATGTCTATGTTCCCTACCTTCTGACGGGCGATAATTTTTACCTTGATGAGGCGATGTTCTGGGCTTCGTGGAACGTTTTTTCGATGCCTGCAAGCTACCGCGAGTTTGGGAAGAGCCTGATCAATCGCCAGCAAGTGCGCGGCTCCGCCTGGGCCTTGCGCTCGATTGGCGAAGCCTATCGGATCGTTCCAGACAACCACAGCATGAAGTCGTACTTCAAGACCGTTCTGGACAACAACCTCGCCTGGTACAAGCAGAACTATGTGGTCAACCACCTGGGCTCACCAATGGGGGCCATCCAGCACGAGGTGGGCCAGACACCCCCGTGGCAGAACGACTTCGTGGGCACGGTGATGGCGCTGCTGGCCGAGAACAACGAGCCCAATGCGAAAGATGTGCATGACTGGTTCAGCCAGTTCAACGTGGGCCGCTTCATGAACGATGCGAACGGGTTCTGTGCAGCGCATGCACCAGGCTACTACTGGATGAATGCAGACGCACAAGGCAATTACTTCACCACTTGGAACCAGCTCTACGCCGCCAACTATCCGGGCGATGTCGGAAAGCCCTGCAGCAGCATCGCGGTCACGGAAGGCTATCCCGACAATGCCGGTGGATATGCCGCATACGCCCGGGGCATGCTGGGTGCAGCAGCAGGTGCTCAGGCACCAGGAGCGGCCGCCGCCTACGCCAAGTGGAAGGCGATGACACCCTTGATGGACGCTGAGTTCGCCAAGGATCCGAACTGGGCCATCGTCCCGCGCTGATTGAACTCAGTGACTAATGCGCTGGTGCAGCCGCCTTCACTGCACCAGCGTAGACAGCGTCATACACCGCCACGCTGCTGCGCCAGTTGCGCTCTTCACGCACAAAGCGCTCGCCGTTCGCTTGCAGATGGCGCTGCAGCTCTGGATTTGACAAGAGTCTTCGGACCGCCTCCACCAGTGCATCCACATCATCCGCCTTGAAGAGCACGCCAGTCTCACCATCCTTGATCAACTCACGATGGCCGCCCACATTGGATGCGACGAACACACGGCGCTGCGCCATGGCTTCGAGCGGCTTGAGTGGCGTCACGGTTTCAGTCAGGCGCAGCGATTTGCGGGGATAGACCAACACGTCGATCACGGAATAGTAGTGCTCGACTTCAGCGAACGGAATCTTGCCAGTGAAAACCACCTGCTGCTGCAACCCGAGCGTCCGAACCAGTTCACGCAAAGCGTGTTCCTGCAGCCCTCCGCCCACCAGCACCAACTTCATGTCGGGGTCTTGCGCCAGGAGGCCCGGCATGGCGCGAATCGCCAGATCGAGTCCCTCGTAATCGTAGAACGATCCGATGAAGCCCAGCGTGTGGCCCAGTTGCAGTCCGTGCTTTTCGGCCAACGCCGTGTCCCGAGCAGTAGGTAGTGCAAACCGCTCGTGCTCGACAGCATTGGGCACCACCGCCACAGGTTGGCCGCAGAGTTGTCGCGCCTCGATATCCAATCGGAGCCCTTCGCAAATGGCCACGACACGGTGGGCACGCCTGAACACATGGTTTTCCAGTGCCCGCGTGAGCCGGTACCGCAGACCATGCTCGGCGCTGGTTCCCTGATCAACCGCAGCATCCTCCCAGAAGGCGCGCACCTCATATACGAGAGGTAAGCCAAAACGCCGCGCGGCCCAGTAGGCTGCCACACCGTTGAGCGCAGGTGAGTGCGCATGCACGACGTCGGGTCTCAGTTCAGGTATCAATTGGTTCAAGCGCCGGTACATGAGCCAAATCGTCCATATCTGCCGCAGCACCGGTAATTGAGACCCCAGAGATGGCTGCTCCCAGGTTCGCCGGAATGTGATACCTGACACGACATCTTCTCCGTCGGCGGATGAGCCTTGCCTTGGGCCGGTCACCGGAAGTACCTGCCAGCCGCGTGCCTTCTGCTCCTGCAAGATTGCCCAACTTCGGGTGGCATAGCCATCTTGAATGGGCACCGAATGATCAAAGACGTGAAGTATTTTCATGGCTGTGTCGAAAGCCGGATAAACATCAGAGCGATCGATTGAGGCGCCGATGCAGGCCGCGCAAAGAAAGCCCGTAGCGGTGTTTGAAGAACAGGTAGGCAAGGCCCTTGGCGTGGCGCAACGCGAAGCTGTTGATGCTCAACCCTTTGGGCCGCGAGATTTCCTGCGCATCGTGAACCACCGACACCTCGGGCAGGTAGTGCACTTCGTATCCAGCCTTCCACAGCCGGATGCAATAGTCCACATCTTCGGGGGAATAGAAGATGCGCTCGTCGAGCAGCCCCGTGCGCTCCACAGCCTGCCGGCTGAGCAACCAGCAGGCGGAAATGGCGTAATCGACCGGACCTGGGCGGGCCGGTGGCTCGCGGCTCTCCAGCTCGCGCAGCGCTACCAGTCGCTGGAGCTTGCGCCCGACGGTGGGAAACATATCGACGCTCAGCTGGAACTTGCCCGAAGGGTAGATGAGCTTGGGCGCCACGAGCCCGGCCTGCGGCTGCGCCTTCAGGTAGTTCAGCAAGGCCACCAGAGCCTGCGGGTTCATGTAAGCGTCCGAGTCGAGCACCAGGATGGCTTCTCCCATGGCCTTCTTCAGCGCAAGATTGCGCGAGCGGGTGGTGCCGGTGTTTTGTGGCAGGTAGGTCACCTGCAATACCGCCCCCACCTCTTGCTGCAGTGCCTTGAGAATCTCCACGCTCCCATCGACGGAGCCGTTCTCGATCACCAGGATTTCCAGTGAAAGCCCGCTGACATCGCGGCAGTGAACGAGGCTGCGAACACACTTGTCGATGTAGCGCTTGGAGTTGAACGACAACACGACCGCTGAGACATTCATGCGTAACCTCGATTACTTCGCGGCTAGGACGGAAGTAAACAACTCGCACTGCATGCGGGTGGTGTCTTCCCAGGAAAAGAGTTCGGCGTAGGCACGCACTTGCGCCGGCTCGGGGTAAGCGGCCAGCAGCTCGCTCAGCGCCTTTTGCAAATGGGCCACGTCGCGCGCACTTGCCAGACGACCGGCGCGCGGGCTGGCCACCACTTCTGGCGTGCCGTTGACCCGGGTGGCAACGACCGGGGTCCCACAGGCCATGGCCTCCAGCAACACATTGGCCCATCCCTCGCGGCTTGAGGCCAGCACCAGAGCACTGGCCGCGCTGTAATAGGTCTTGAGGTGCTCATTGGGTTGCGAGCCCGCAAACGTCACCCGGTCTTGCACCCCGAGCGACTGTGCCATCGACTGCAACCGCTGCAGCCAGGGACCGGATCCCACAATCACCAAGCGAGCCTCGGGCAGGCGCGACAGCAACTCGATCACCAGGTGATGGCCCTTGACCTCTACCAGATGTCCCACGGACACCAGCACCAGGCCCTGTTCGGGCAGGCCCAGCTGCCGGCGTGCCTCGGCCCGGTCCATGACCTGGAAACGCACCAGGTCCACGCCATTTCGTAACGTCAGGCTCTTGGCGGGGTCGGCGCCCAGCTCGATCATCTGGGCGACCAGATCGGTGCAGACACCGATGTTGGCCGAGCTCGCCGCGAGCGCGCCTCGAATCAGGCGGTTGGGCGTGGCGAACTGGCGATAGAGCGTGATGTCGGAGCCGCGGGCGGTGCAGACGAAGGGTTTGCCGAGCTTGCGCGCAATGATGGCCGCGGCCACGCCGTCGGGGTAGAAAAAGTGCGCATCGATCAGATCGAAGTTGAACCCGTCTCGGATCAGCCTGCGGATGGTGGGCAAAGCGCCGGCCGCCAGCACATAAGGAGCGATGTTCTGCCCGACCTTGGGCGGCAGCAGGTAACGGGGGTGATGCACTTGCACGCCGTTGCGCATTTCGTGCGCGGGCGTGGCCGCCATGCGTGCCCACGCACCGAAGGCGGAATGTTTCAACGGAAACCATGGAACCGGTGCCACCACCTGGGTTTCCACCTGACCACTCTTCAACAGTTCGCGCAACCGGGTCTCGACGAAAATGCCGTGCACGGGTCGGGCGCTGCTGGGGTAGAGGGTGGAAAAAAGCAGGGTTCTGATTTTCTGGCTCATGCAGTTTGCTCGAACGGCTCGATGACTCCGGATCACCCTGCCCGCTGATTGACCAACCACCCGGCCGGGGAGTCAGCGCGGATTGTAGGGGAACGACCTACCCATTCGCACTGGGCCAGGGCCCGCCAGCCCGCACGAATCTTCAACCTGCGTGCGAGAATGCCCGCAGTACCCCTCCCCCGCATGCATGAGCCCTCCCCCGCATGAATCAGCTCTCCTCAACCGGCCCGTCGTCCGCCGAATTGCCACCCGCCGAATCGGTCTCGTTGAGCGATCAACTAGCTCGGATGCGCCGGCAGCGCAAGCAACTGTCCCGCACGATCGGGGCCGCCAAGAAAAGCGGTGAAAACGTCGAAGACCTGCTGGAACAGTGCCGGCTTCTGAGCCTTCAGGAGAGCAACCTCATTCAACGGATCCAAGCGGCCACCGCGCCCATCGCTTCGCCACCGACACCCGACAGGCCCGCCGCGGCCGTCGATGTAGCTCCCTGCGTCCAAGAGCGCAACGAGCCGGTGACGATTTCCCTCCTGGACGACGCGGAAAGCCCTGCCTGGGACACGTTCGTCGGGCGCCGTCCCGAGGCCTCAAGCTACCACCTCATCGGCTGGCGCCACATCTGTTTCCAGGCGTTTGGCCACGCGAGCCACTACCTCGTAGCCAAGCGGGGGCAAGGCATCGTGGGCGTGTTGCCCCTGGTCCAACTTCAAAGCATCCTTTTCGGCAACTTCCTGGTGTCGATGCCGTTTCTCAACTACGGAGGCGTGCTGGCCGAAGACGACGAGGTTCGGGCCCAACTGACAGCGCATGCAGCCACGCTGACCCGAGACCTGGGCTGCTCGCACCTCGAGCTGCGTGAAAGGGTGCCCAGCGCATCTTGGCCGATGCGAACCGAAAAGGTCTCCATGTGGCTGCCCCTGCCCGGCACCGAGGAGGCGCTGTGGTCTCAGATCGGTAGCAAGCGGCGCGCGAAGATCAAGAAGGGGCAGAACCACGGTCTTGCATTCGAGGTCGGCGGAGCAGAACTGCTCGACGATTTCTACCGCGTGTTTTCCACCAACATGCGTGACCTGGGAACGCCGGTGTACGCCAAGCGCTTCTTCGAACTCGTTCTGAAAGAAGCGCCGGGGCGGCCCGAATTGGTGGTGGGCCGAAACACACAAGGCAAGGCCGTGGCAGCGGCCCTGGTTCTTCAGCATGGCGAGCGCATGGAAGTGCCATGGGCATCCACCCTGCGCGCAGCCAACAGCCTGAACGCCAACATGGTGCTTTACTGGACGATGCTCCGCCACGCCTGCCAGATCGGTTGCACCACCTTCGATTTCGGCCGTTCCACCGCCGACGCCAGCACCTACCGCTTCAAAAAAGAATGGGGCGCCCAGGTGGTTCCGCTCTTCTGGCACTACTGGATGGCCGATGGGGGTGCAATTCCCCAAATCAACCCTGGTAATCCCAAGTACAAGCTGGCAATCGCTGCCTGGAAGAACCTTCCAGTGATGCTTGCGAACCGGCTTGGCCCCCATATCTCCAGGTCGATACCCTGATTGAGATGCCGAAAAACCCATGCTTTCTACCTACGTGTTCGTAGTGCCTTGGTCTCTGGAACATGTGCGTGGTGTCAACCAAATCGTGATCAATCTCGCGACCGAAATGGACAGAGCGGGATCGTTCAAGCCTATCATCCTGATTGATGACTGAAACGCACCGAAGCCCGTCTGGGAGGAATTCGGTAACGTTCCTGTCGTCCGGTGGAGAATCCGACCGCTATCAGAGCCGTCAGAAAAACGTTCTGTCAGTTGGGAAATTTGAGAAAAAGAAGGGGCAGGATGTCCCATCAAGGCGTTTGCTTCGATAGCATCTGAATATCTTGATTTGCGTCTAGTGTTCTTAGGTGCATCAGACGTCGAACTGCCCAGCCTCCGAAACCTGTGTACGAAAGAGGGGCTTGCTGCCAGGGTGTCTTTCTTCACAGATATTCCGCACGCGCAGATCGCCGAACATTTCAGGCAAGCCAGCATCTTCGTTCTACCTTCCAGACAGGAACCCTTTGGTATTGTGTTGTTGGAAGCGGGCTGTTTCGCGCTACCTGTAATTTCATCGAAGGTTGGCGGCATCCCGGAGATCATCGACGATACGCTGACCGGGCTCCTCGTGAATCCCGATCAACCTGATGAACTGGCGAACGCGCTTCGCTCGGTTCTGAACGACCCTGCAAGAGGAAGAGCCATGGGCCAGAAACTCCGACTGCGAGTAATTCGCGAGTTCACATGGACACACGCGCACGATCAATACGTCCGGTTAGTGAACTCTTGACACCGGTGCGAGCCATCGCCTGCGCACGGAACAAATGCAAAGGAGCAGGGGTTTGTTGATGAACTGGTTCGCTCAACGTTTTGAACTGTCGCGTGGGGGCAGTCAGGACAACATCAGACCGATGGAAGGGCTGCGAGGCTTTGCTGTCTTTCTCGTATTTTTAGTTCACTATGTTTCGCTGGTTGAACCCTGGGTCGCCAAGGAATCAATCACCTGGGTCATAAGCCATGCCATGCACACCATAGGCAACAGCGGCGTGGATCTTTTCTTCGTCCTGAGTGGCTACTTGATCTATGGATCGCTGATGGATCGGCAGCAGCCCTTTCTAAGATTTATGTCAAGGCGCATCGAGCGAATCTATCCCGCGTTCTTGGTGGTTTTGCTCTTGTATCTGATGCTTTCATTCGCTTTTCCCAGTGAGAGCAAATTGCCTTCCACGTTCGCAGCAGGCAGTGTCTACCTCATCCAAAATATGCTTTTGCTCCCAGGCATTTTTCCGATCGAGCCCATCATCACCGTTGCTTGGTCGCTGAGCTATGAAATGCTGTACTACTTGGCAATCCCGGGCGTGATCATGCTTTTGAATCTGCACCACCGCCGTGCTGTTTGGCGCACAACGTTTTTTCTTGTCGTCACTTTAGCGACTACGATTTACTGCGCATTGAATGGCGGGCACATGCGACTTGTCATGTTCATTGCAGGCATCCTCCTTTTTGAAAGCACCAGAGCCACCGCTTTATCCACTCCCTCAAGTCCGCTCGCCTTGCTGCTACTGGTGGCTGGTCTTTTGACTCTGCTGCTGCCCCTGGGTGGGTCTGTGGGAAACGCCTTCAAAGTTTTGGTCCTGTTCTTTGCATTTTTCACAACCTGTCTGACTTGCTTCAAAAATCCTTCGGGAGGGCTCGCGCAAGCGTTCACCTGGACACCGCTTCGCTGGTTGGGAAACATAAGCTACTCTTACTACCTGATACACGGACTTGCCCTCAAGTCAGCCTTTCTTATTCTTGCGAGCGTGTTGCCTAGCGCTGTTCTGGGACCATGGTTCTTCTGGCTGCTTCTTCCCATCGCATTTTTGATGACTCTGCCCCCCTCAGCTGCCCTGTATCTGCTTGTGGAGAGACCGCTTTCGATCAAACCTCCTAACCCATCCCTCATAGTCAGTCACCACAGTGCGGACGATCCATCGCCCATCGTACGAGGGCATGAGACCTGATGGGCTACAGCGCTAGACCGACACCACAAAGAACGGATGATCCATGAATTGGGAACTCATCAAGAGAAAAGAAGGCAAAAATGGCACTGGCAACTGGGGAGATTTCGATCTCCCGCTGGATGCCATTTTCGAGGCTGCAGCCAACTGGAAAAAGGAAGTTGGCAACGAGCAAAAGCTCTGGCTTTGCTGGAACATTTCGCATCGATGGTCCTTGCTGCAGCAGCGCATGGTGCTTGAAGCGGGGTGGACTCCGGTGGTGGGCCACGACCCCAACTGTCAGCCAGAGCAACTCACGACCCTGCCTGGCTCGATCTTTATCGACTTCGGCAAAGAGCTCAAACTCAAAGTTGTGTGGCCACACTTCCCGCTGGAATTCGCCTTTTTGTGGGCTCCAAAACTTGCCTTCTGGCACGCTGATCTATTGATGCCCATGGAGAAGATGCACAAGTTTTCCTCCCAGTTTGACGCCCTTGAGAATGGTCAGATGGCTGCCGTTCATTCCACCGGTGGATTGCGTCACTACTTCAATCGCAAGACACATCGTTACTGGGAACTTCTCGGCTGCACCACGGAGGCGGCCAGCAGACATCAATTTGAAAAGGGCTGCGGCTGGTGGCGAAACTTTCATATTCATCCCAATGGCCCGCCCGAAGAAAAAGCACTGCGGGCAGAGTATTGGTACGACAGTGGCGTGGGCATCTCTTACTGGGAGCAGCAGTACAAGCAGCGTGTTGTGAGGTTGCACGAACGAGAATTGACTGCTGGCCACTGCAGTGAGATTGGCTACAAGAACTACAAGAAATCGAACCACAAAGGCCTGGAGCTGGACCTTAACTTCAACCTGGATTTGATGGCCCGAAAAATGGGACTGGAAGCCATGCTGCCAGCTTGATTCAACGGTGCCGTGTCACGCGCGGCGGCGAAACACCGCAGATCCCGCCTTGGTGAACTGGTGCTCGAATATAGGCTCGCTCATGAAAAGTTCCGACTGGGTCGGATTGCTGTAGACCACCCAGACATCCTGCGAATGCGTTGACATCGCTCTGACCCACACGTCGATCACTTGGCGCATCACACTGGCGCCAAATGGGTTGTAGAGATAGCAGACAACGGGCACCAATGGAGGTCGGTATTGCGCCGCATCACCGCACAGCAACTTGATGCGATCCACGTTGGGCCATCGGTCGCGTGCTGCCGCAAGGTTCTTTTGTGCAGCTTGATGCAGCTCGCCCGAGAATTCAACGCCGGTGATGGTCTGAAAGCCGGCCTGCGCAGCCAGCAGCAAGGCCCTGCCCTTTCCGGAACCCAGATCGACAAAGGCGTAGTCGGCAAGCCTAATAGGCAAAGCCTCCATCACGGATCGAAACTGCGCCTCATCAATGGGTTGGTAGGGTTCGGCGCTTTCGCCAACAGTCCCCGTGTAGCCAAGCTCGCTCAAGTAAACCGCCCGCTGGGTTTCCACCCCGGGAATATGGTCCACCGAACTGCGTGGCATTCCCAGGGAGCCATGGCGCATCCAATGCTTGGTGTAATAGCGCAGATTGTGAAGTAACAAGGGACCGAACATGCGCCAGCCGTGCCGGCGCCAAGCATTCCGCATCCGCTTGATTATTGCTCGCAGTTTCATCGTTCATCATCCCATTCAGAAGGTCGTCACAGGACAAAAACAGGGTACACGCAGCTCAGGTCAACCGGTTGGCGATCTGCACCAGTTTACGCACCAACGGCCGCGCGAAGCCAAGTTGTGGGATGCGGGTCTGGGTGTCCGTCACCAAGTCGACAGGCCGCAACGAATTGGCCAACTCGCCCAAAGTCGACACCTCGAAGCGATCGTTGTGTGCCATCAAATGATCCAGGAGCGCCGTGAAACGATTCATAACGACCCTATCGGGCCGCAGGTCTTGGTACTGCGCGTCTCTGCTCTTGACGAAGCTGAAGCAATGAAGCACCAGCACCACATGCTCCATGCCCGCTTGTTGAGCTTGCTCCAGCGATGAACGAAGCTCCCAACTGCTCATCGAGGTTGGGTCCAGTGGGCGCAGCCCCTCGCGAAGCCGGGGCTCAGGCAGCATCTGGTGGGCCAGGGTCACGGGCAGCTCGAACATGCCGTCGATAACCTGCAAGGCATTTACTTTCAGACTGGTTTCATCGAATGAGCCCTTTCCCTTCACGACATGGTTGTAGCTCGAGTCGAGAACTATCCCTTGTTGAAGCAGATCCGCGAGCAGTTCCCGACTGCATACCCAATTGCCTGCTCGAAAGACGCGTGGGCGCTCGCCCACCAGGCGCTCGAAGATCTCACAGGCCTGGGCCAGCGTGCGCCGCCGTTCAACGTCTTCAAGGCGCACCAGATCGTCGGTGCGACGGGTAATTAGCGTGCCTTGCGCCAGCTGCTGCGCATAGAAGTGGAAGTTGAGGTGGGTGTGCAGTTGCACATCCTGGCCATGATCCTTGAGATACGCCATCCAACGCCTGCTGTCATCTTCCCCGAACACCTGAGAGGCAAACACTTCTGCGAAGAAAGTGGCTTTGAAATTTCGCTTGACGAGTTGCTGGCAGATCCAACCAATGCCATGGTCCGCACCATCGATCCGGCAGTGGATCCGCCGGTCTGAGGGCACTGGCCTTAGCGTGGGATCGGACCACGCGCCGCCCATACTGTTTTCGGTATCGACAGTGAAGTAGACCTTAGTCTTCATGAGTCAGATGCTTTCATCGTGACTTCAACTGATTGCACGGATCAAACGCTTAATCCGTGACTTCATACCCACAGCTTCAAAGAGTCGCCCAAGACCTTCATTGACCAGAGACAAGCTTCGATGCAGACCCACCAACAGCATGTTGGACGCAGTCATTCGGAACAGATACAGATCGACATACTCGACCTTGCAGTTGGCAAACATGGACTTGTAGAGTGCCTCCCCAGGACCAAAGTCCAGGAACTTGCAATTCGGAATGGCGTGTGCATCTTTGGTGATGTGGTACAGCAAAACGGTGCCGGGCGACAGATCCGCGCTTTGGGGCAGATATCCGACGACCTCGTACTTGAGCACATCACCGGACACGCTGCACCAAGCGTAGGCAACAGGATGGTCACCATCGTGCAATAGATAGCCCCTGGCCCTACCCTCGCGCGCGAGTTTGTCCAGGTGGGCAACAAAAGCATCGTCCGTGGGCAGTCCGCTCTTGAGCAGTTTGTGCTGATAGGTCTGCTCAGAGATGCGCAATGCTTCGCGGTGGAACCGGGGCATATCTGCGGGTGAGGTCATCAGTTCGACGCCGTTGCTTCCTTGTTGTCTTTCTGTGAACCGCTTCACAGTGCGGCGGAGATTCTGCCGGGACTTCCCCGTGAACTTGCTGAAGTAAGCATCCCACGATTGCTGGATTTCGATGAAATGATGGACATCGCGATTGCGCACGTAGCGCAGCCAGCGGCCATACCGACCAATGCCTACATCAAAGAGGGCCGGCTGAATCCTTTGGCACAGAACACCAACTGCACCCGCACTCAGAAGTACCTCGTAAGCCTCTGGCACCTGCGGACTCGCAACCGTACCAAGATCGCGTTGTTCAATGACGGCCAAGCGGGGATACCACATACCGATCGCCCATTCCCCCAGCAGGAAACGCAGGCCGATCTTTCGTGGAACGATGGGTGGGTTGTTCATGGCTGGCGCACGTCTTGGCCCATCTGGCTGGCCGGCTGTACGTTCGAACGCACCTGATCGAGCACATCGGCCAGCAATCTCGCCTGGTCCTTCCGTGAGTACCGCTTGATCTGAGCGATGTTGTCGTGCGAGATGTCGACTCCTCCTGACGCCGTGAACTCGGCGTGAAGTTTCAAAAGCTTATGCATCACCTGTTCCGACGAATCGATGGAGGCCAGCTCGACACATTTGAAGGTTTCGAGCTTGCGAGCCGTATCGCCTTCGAAGTCGATCAATCCCAGGATGGCGCGGCCGGTGCGCAGGTACTCGTATATCTTTGCGGGGATCTGTGGATTGAATGCCCTGCCCTGAAACACCAACAAGACATCACTGCCCAACATTTCCGAGATGGCGTCCGCATACGAAATGGGAGGCAAGCACTCGACAATGTCATCGATGCCGTGCAGACGGGCCAAAGCCATGACTTCCGATTCGTGTCGCGCCGCGCGAAAGCGGATCTTGAGAGAGGCACGAGGCAACAGGCCCTGCTCAACAATCAGCTTCACCGCTTCAAAAAGTGCTCCTGGATCACGCTCCTGCGGATAAATGACGCCGCTGTGCAAGAGCATGAATTGATTTACCGGAACGCCCACGCGAACTGGATGCGCCGAGGTGAACACATCTTCGTCGTAACCGTTTTCAATCACCACGCACTTGTTGGCTTTGTCCGGGTAACGTAATTGAAACGTCTGGCGCGCGCGCTCGGTGGTGAACACGCAAAACTTCGCGTTCTGCATGGCGTAGGCCTCAATACCCTCCCAGAGGCGCCGTTGCAACTTGCCCGATGGATAGCCTGGACTGAGCATCGGATCTCTGAAATCGGCCACCCAGGGCAAACCCGTCAAACGATGCAGGGTCGCGCCAATCAAGTGGGCACTCGCAATCGGATAAGTGCTCCAAATGAGTTGCGGACGCTCACGCCGAATTTCCCGCAAACCGGCCAGCGTCCCACCCATCCACCAACTGGACCAGCGATCGGGCAGGGCGAGTACATCGAGGTACTTTCGCTTGAAGCTCAGGTGCCGGGCGGCATCCAGGGCAAAGGCACGAACCACCCGCGTGGTAGGGGGAATCTGCCGCAAGAGATCGCTACTGCATTCCTCGTACGCACGAGGATGGGCACTCAACACGGTCGGCTGCCAGCCACTGGAGGGCAAGTGCTTGACGAAATTGAGGGTGCGCTGGATGCCGCTGCTACCTGCCTGGGGTGGAAAATGGAAGGCAACCATCATCGCCCGGCGCCCGGCCGGCTCATCGACCACCAAGGTCTTGGGACGTTGACACAGGTTTCTTGTAAGCTGTAATGCCATGCGGGTTGGCGACGGCCCCCAAGGTGTAAAGCGAGGGATCTGGAACGGCGACGTGCCCGCCGTTGCAACACCCCGATGCGTCGTCAATGCATGCGCGTAGCCAGCCCGCTGCACCATGGCAATGTGCTCCGGGCCAAAGTCCTTGCCAGGTATTCCATTGGGATATGCGAATGCCGACACACGACCTCGAATACGTGCTTCCAGGTCTTCACGTGCACCCGCGATCTCACGGTACGCAAAGTCCCGCTCACAACGGCTCAGTATAGGGTGGGTGACCGAATGTCCACCAATGCCAAAGCCCTTCGCATGGATGGCCCGAAGATCATCGGCGGACATCACCGGAACAGTATGGCGCTGCGCTCCGACATGAGCTTCCAGTTGCTCGAGCATGCGCTCCTTGCTCTCAGGGGGCTGGTACTTGAGAAAGGCATCCAGTTGGCGAATCGCGTGCTGGCGGTGGGACGCTGAGTCCAACCGGATCGGCTGCAGCCCCGAGCCCTGCAGGAGCAAGGGCGCCAAGCTGTCAGGTGCGCGCTCTATTGCATAAAGGATTCGTTCGTTCCACATCGGCAGGCCATTGAACTGACCGGTGGTCACGAAAAAAGTGGCGTGGACACCGCGGCGCTCCAGCACGGGGACCACATTGGCCAACCACTCGGGGTAGCCATCATCGAAAGTGATGCAGGCTGAGCGCGGAGGTAGCTTGTCCGTTTGCAGTGCTGAAATGGCTTCCTGCAGCGGAAGGATGCGAAAAAAATGCATGGCCGCATCGAGAATACGCTCGAAACCGGCGAGATTTAGCTCGCCAGGATCCAGGGCGTGGGCATGCTTGGGCACCTTGTGAAACAGCAGCACCGTGAGCTTGCCGCGGGAGATCAGGTTGAAAAGCGGCGTCATTGTGCAATCAGAGTCACAAGCGCTGATGGGTTGCATGGCTCAATCGGCGCTGCTGCTGCTTGATGACCTCCAACAGCATCATGCAGACGTACGGCAGCTCAAAGTAGGCTGCGCTGAGCGTTGAGCCTGTCACTACGAACGCAAGAAGTGAGATCCCCAACATGTCAGCCAAGTCGCCGGCCCACCGTTGTTTATCGCCGTTGGCACGAACGAGTTTCCAGATCTGTCGCTGGGTGAGGAAGGCATTAATCAGCAGTGCCAGAAAGAGGAACAAGCCCACGAACCCCATATCGCCCATTACCTCGAACCAGATGCTGTGCGCCGCAACACCGCTGCGATTGAGCACAGGCGTATCGATGAAGCCCAATAGTCCCTGCTCCAAGCGGAACTGGTCCCACACCGGAAAGGACTGCAGAGCTCGAAACCCCCCCCCCACGAACGGGTGGGCTACAGCAATCGCGGAACTGACCTTCCAGGCGGCGACGCGCCCCATGAAAGAGGCATCTTGGTCTGCCAACTGAATGGTCTGCATGCGTGTGGTCCAGTCGTCCGGGGCAACTTCGGTGATCAACACAGTGGCCAGGATTACCGCAGTCAAGGCAGACCATCGCCGCCGGGTCCTGAGCACCACGGCCACACCCACGACAAAGAGGCCGATCAAGCCTGCCCGCGAGTGAGTGGCCATTACGGCCAAAAGTGTAAGCACCAAGGCTCCTAGAAAACTCCAACGCGCCAGTCGTTTGGCGGCGTAATGCTGCAGGTAATAAATGACTGGTAAGGCCATGAGCAAGATCAGACTCAGATGGTTGTTGTCACCGAACTTGGGATTGGACTGTGCGTTGTGGGCTCCGGCGCTTGCGATGAATTTGAGACCATCAAGCACACCGTGAAAACTCAGGGCCAGCGCCATCACCACCACAATTGCATGGATGCGAAAGCGATCGTTCGCAAGCATGGGCATAAGAAGGCAAAACAATGCGGTCTTGGCCACGTTGCCCCAGAGCTCCCAATTGCGCTCAAGTCCAGGGTAGGCGAGCGCGGCACACACGAAGCCATGAACAACAAACAGGATCATTAGCACTGCGGTCCTGTTCGGCTCAAAAGGTTGGCGAATGACACCTTTGCGGAAGAGCACGGGCGCTAGTGTGATCAGGGCAAACAAAAACACATAAGGCACTCCTGACATGAAGCCGAACAGATAAAAGTTCAACGCAATCAGCCCGCCCCAACCCCACAATAGGTAGGCCGAAAACGGATTCATGAAAGCCAGGGGCACAAAGAAGAACATTGCGCCCAAAGCGACCAGATCACGCATCGTCATAACTCCGAACGTGCCCCTGTGGGGTAATGCCCTTGCCAAGACACCTAGTGTCCCGGTAAGTGAACAGGTTCGTCGGGAGGCGCGCACCTGGCGTGTCGCGGCGTTGAACCGTCCACAGCAGCATGATCACTGCAACGAGCTCTGCCAAAAGGATTAGACCTTCGATCATCAGCGCTCTCCAAGCTTTACCGCAACACGCCCTTGGTGTCCAGTACCACCTTGTCCTTGATCACCTGCGGATCGATATCGCTGAATTCATGGTGGTCTACCAAGAGCAACAGTATGTCAGCCTTCTTCAGAACATCCTTCAAGTCGTGCAAGGGGAATGGGGCCCTGTCTTTGGCCACATTGGGGTCGCAGGCCATGACGGTGCCGATTCCCGAATTCAATAGCATCTTGACGATTTCCATCGACGGAGATTCCCGCACGTCGTCGATATTGGCCTTGAAGGTCAAGCCCAGGCATCCAATGACCGGATCCTTGAAGCGCTCTGCCTTAGCGCGAACCTTCTCGATCACCCAGTGCGGCTTAGCGTCGTTGACTTCGCGCGCGGTGCGAATCAGACGCGCTTCTTCCGGTGCGCTCGAAACGATGAACCAAGGGTCGACCGCGATGCAGTGCCCGCCCACCCCGGGACCAGGCTGCAGGATATTCACGCGCGGATGACGGTTGGCCAGCGAGATGGTTTCCCACACGTTGATGCCCAATTTGTCGCAGATGACAGACAATTCGTTGGCGAAAGCAATGTTAACGTCGCGAAACGAGTTCTCCACCAGTTTCGACAGCTCTGCCGTGCGACTGTCGGTCTCCAGAATGGCGCCGTTGCAGAACGTTTTGTAGAGTGAGCGCGCCTTGGCTATGGCGGCCTTGGTAGTGCCACCAATGATGCGATCGTTGTCCACCAGCTCGCGTAGGATGTGGCCGGGCAACACGCGCTCAGGGCAGTGCGCAGTATGCACTTTACCTGCCAAGTCGGGGCGCAGGCTGGTGATGATGTGCTCAACCACTTCGGTGGTGCCTACCGGTGAGGTCGATTCCAGGATGACCAAGTTGTCCTCACGCAAGTAGGGCGCAATGGCCCGCGTGGCAGCCTCCACGTAAGAGAGGTCAGGTGCCTTGGCATTGCCGCCCTCTTCCCTGAAGGGCGTGGGCACTGCCAAGATGAAGGTATCGCCCTCCTCCGGGGTAAGCGATGCGCGCAGATTTCCACTGTTAACGGCCGAGCGGACCAGGATGTCGAGATCTGGCTCAATGATGTGGATATGGCCGGAATTAATAGTATTTACCGCGACTTCACTCACATCCACACCTAGCACGGAGTGCCCCTTGGTAGCCAACATGGAGGCGGTTGGAAGCCCGATATAACCCAACCCCATCACTACAATTTTTTGGAATTCTCGTGCCATTTATATGTTCTCTTCCATATTCAGAATCGAGTCAATAATCCGCTGCACGGCCTTGCCATCGCCGTAAGGGTTGTGTGCCCTCGACATTTTGTCGTACTCATTTTTATCTGTCAGCAATCGGCGTGTTTCACCTACAATTTTTTCACGCGATGTACCCACGAGGCGCACGGTGCCGGCGTCTATTGCCTCCGGGCGCTCGGTGATGTCGCGCATTACCAGCACCGGTTTGCCCAGAGAAGGTGCCTCCTCCTGAACGCCACCTGAATCCGTAATGATGAGGTCAGATCGGTCCATCAGATACACGAAAGGCAGGTAGTCCACCGGATCCATGAGGTGCACATTGTCGAGCTTTCGCGCAGCGAGAATGTCAGTTACTGGCTGGCGCACATTGGGATTCAGATGTACCGGATACAGGATATCAACATCGTTGTGTTCAGCAGCGATGTCCGCCAGTGCATGGCAAATGTTTTGAAAACCGTCGCCAAAGCTCTCGCGGCGGTGACCGGTGACCAAGATAAGCCGTCGATTCGGATTCAGGAAAGCAAAACGGTCTTTCAGCGCCTCTTGTGTATTGGTATCATCGCGCAGTTTTTTGACGACGGCCAGCAAAGCGTCGATAACGGTGTTGCCGGTCACGTGAATTGAATCGAACGGCATACCTTCCCGCAGCAGGTTGGCCTTGGCCGCGCCCGTAGGTGCGTAGTGAACATCAGCAATCGCGCCAGCGAGGCGTCGGTTCATTTCTTCAGGGTAAGGTGCTAGCTTGTTGCCAGTGCGGAGTCCCGCTTCCACATGACCCACCAGCACCCGGGAGTAGTATGCGGCCAAGCTCGCCGCCAGCGTGGTGGTGGTGTCGCCATGCACCAGCACCAGATCGGGTCTTTCTTGCAACAGAACAGGTTTGAGCCCACTGAGAATATTCCCAGTGATGTCAAACAAATCCTGCCCAGGCTTCATGATATTGAGATCGTGCTCGGGCACGATATCGAACAATTTGAGCACTTGGTCGAGCATTTCGCGGTGTTGCGCCGTCACGCACACCACCGTCTCGATGTCGCCGGCCCGGGCCTGTAGGCCCTTGACTAGGGGAGCCATCTTGATGGCTTCCGGACGGGTGCCGAATATGACCATGACTTTCATCGCTTGTCTTTCATTAAGAAACTTATCTTCTGACCGGCGGATGAAAGGGCGTGCAGAAATCACTAAGCCCGTGCCGGTGGCACCCGCGAGCGAATCAAATCCACCAAAGTCGACTCCAACCCCTCGGGCCGCCCCGAAACCCACCAACTAAAAAATCCCCATACGCTGCAGAAAATAGCTCCAGCGAATGCACCAATTAGCAACTGCTGCCAACTGGAAAGGTTCACTATTGCCATCAGATGTGTGCCAAGGACAAACAGACCCAGCGCGCCAAGCAAAGGGCGCCAAAGCGATTGCGCAATCGCACCGATGTGTAGTCCACAGAACTTGTGTGCGTACAAAGTGGTCATGCAAGCGCTGAATACGCTCGATAACAGGCGAGCCCACACCAATCCGACCAAGTGAAACAATGGCAACAACACCACGACCCCTACTGCAAATACTGCCAACTCCATCCACACAATGGCACTGAGCGAGCGTGTGTGACCGTTCAAGATCAACAGTGTGGCCACGGGACTCACTGAAAACTGTGCTGACGCAACCAATGCGTAAACAGCAACATATGACGAGGCCTGCACCCAAGACGGCCCCAGAACGACAGCAGTGAGAGGGATCGAGAATATTGCCACTCCAGCGGCAATCGGCATCGTGAAGGCGTTTGCCGCAGCCATGGTTTTGAGCACAGCGCCGTTTATTCGATGCTTATCGTTTTGCATAGCCGACAGCACGGGCAAAAAGGCGCGTACCAAGGGAGGCCCCAGCTCAGCCACAGGCATGCGCCCCAGGTCACCGCCTACATGGTATTCACCGAACTCCTGCGTTGAACCCACTCGACCTGCGATGAATTCGTCACTCCTTTGAAGGAAGAACGCCCCCAAAGAAGACAGCATGAGCCAGCGCGTTACACCCCAGATCTCACCCATATGACTAAAACTCCAGCGTGGGCGGTAAGGGTGTAGGGCATAACTCAGCACGAAAACAACCAAATATCCGGCAGTTATCCCCAATACCAGCGCCCGGTAATCACCTAACAAATAGCCAGCCAGCAATGTGATCAGGACACGGATAACGTTGGACGTAACGTTAACTCGGAAATCCAGGGAAAAGCGGAAGTCCTTCTGCGCGAGTGTGAGACCGATGTTATTGACACCGTCGAGCAACATGCAAAAGGCAAATACCCAAAGTACCGGTTGGACTCTTGGCTCCTTGAAGTAGGTAGCGGCCAATCCTGCACTGGCCACCAGCAGCACCGCCAACACCAGCCCCTGGATGGCCTTTAAAGTCCAGGCAGAGTCGATTTCATCGCGCGTGATATCACCCTTGCGCAGCAGCGCAGTGGCTACACCTAGATCTGTCATGGCGTGCACCATGCCGACAAAGAGCATAGCCATCGCTACTATGCCGTAGTCAGCCGGGAGGATTAACCGGGCCATGATGACAGTGTTAACAAAGCCCAGGGCCTTGATCGACCAACGGGTTCCCAAGGTCCACAAGGCACCTCGAATGAGTGCGTGCTTCGGGCTTTGCATTCGCGTCATAGCAAACAAGCCCGGGACTTCGAAGCCATTGAATGAAGGCCGGTGGCTGGCAAGGACTTGAGAGAGTTCATGCGGCCAACGAGCCCAAAAATATCGGCCTGTATTGATCGACCATTGCCTGAAGGCCAAAATGATCGACCACCGTTTTCCTGGCAGCGAAGCCTTGAGCAAGGGCCATGCTTTCGTCCAAGAAAACTGTCCATATTGCCTCGGCCATCGCCGCCTCGTCATCCGCAGGAACCAACTGTCCGTTCCGACCGTGTTGTACGACCTCAGGGGTCCCGCCCACGGCTGTCGCGACTACTGGCAATCTGCAGGACATGGCCTCCTGCAATGTGCAGGATGTTCCCTCGGCCTGCGACGGCAAAACAAAGCAACGGAGTTGATTGAGAACGTCGGCCACATCAGAACGTGTACCCGGGAGCCAAGCCAGATCCTGTAGGCCGCCGCGGGTCAGTATCTGCTCGACTTCCTTTTTCAACGGGCCGTCGCCGACCATGACGAGACGCATTCGGTACCTCGCCTCTGGATGCTCGTTTATCAACCGTACGAACACGCGTGCAAGCATTGGCTGATTCTTGACAGTCTGCATGCGCCCGACGGTTCCGATGATCCAGTGCTCGGCCGCCGAGAAAGGGCAACCCGACAGGCCAACTCCCATGGCGTCCGCTGGACGGAAAGCATCGGTATCCACCCCATTGGCGATCAAAGTTCTGCGGCACTGAGGAATTCCCACTCCATCGGCCAGGTAGCGAAACAGGTCTTTCGACACCGCGACATAGTGGCTCACAAAAGGCCTGTAGAGTTTGCGGACGCGACGGTACTTCTTGCTCATCCCTTTGGGATCGTGTGAGTCCCATCCGTGCTCGGCGTGAATGCGCAGCGGCACCCTGGCCAACCAAGCCAGCGGCGTGACCTCTAGCGCAGCGAGGTTGCAAGTGTGGACCACGTCGGGTTTTATTTCACGCAGCAGCTTGTAAATGCGCGGATATAACGGTACCGCATGACCCGGCTGTTTTTCCAGTTCGATGAACCGCACACCTGGTTGGGTAATGCGATTCTTGAAATCGCTGATGGTGGTAAGCGCCATTACCACGTGCTCGAACTGGTCAGCGGGCAAACGGTTGATGAGTTGAACGATGACGTTTTCCAATCCTCCCGCCGAGAAGCTGTAAACCACATGAACGATCCGCCGGCGGAGCTGTGTGGTGTTCATACGGGTGTGGCCGCCGCACGGGTGACAGCAGTGGGCACAGCCTGTGCGGGCGTCTGGGCATAGCGGAGGAAAGCATCAAACATGATCAGCATCCACAACACCGTCGAGTGATCGTATTTGCGGTTCATATGCTGATTAATCAGTGCCCGCAGTGTCTCGACATTGAAATATCCCGAATCCAGCATGCGCTGGCTAAGCACCGACTCGCACATGCGCACGGCCAGTGGTCCCCGCAGCCAACTGGCCAATGGCACTGAAAATCCCATCTTGGGCCGGTACAACACGTCGCGCGGCAGTAGTGGCTCGAAAGCTTTTTTGAACACATATTTGCCCTGCCCACCATGGATCTTCAGGCTGCTTGGCAGCGTGGCCAGCCATTCAACGAGATGATGATCCATAAGCGGCTCCCGTACTTCGAGCGAATGCGCCATGCTGGCGCGGTCCACCTTGGTGTTGATGTCGCCGACCAGCCACGTCTTGTAGTCCAGATACTGGATTAGGGCCAGCGGATCTTCGGTCTGCGCTTTGCCTGCGTGCTGGCGAAACACGTCGAGCGAGCTGTATCCGCCAAGACTGCGCTGGAACTCCGGCGAAAAAAGGCGCTGGCGCTGGTCGACACGCAGGTGCGACATGCTGTGGTGGTAGGCCTGTACCGTGTCCATGGCCATGGCCTGAAAGGTGGTCTTGGCGCGGAACATGCGCGGCGCCCAGTCGGCCTTGGGGTAGAGAATGCCGAGCGAACCGAACAGCGGGCTGCGCAGGCCGTGGGGCACGCGGCTACGCACGCTCTCCTCGCCCAGGTGCATGCTGTAGCGCCGGTAGCCACCCAGGCTCTCGTCGCCGCCATCGCCCGAGAGCGCCACGGTCACATGCTTGCGTGCCATCTGGCAGACCCGGTAGGTGGGAATGGCCGAACTGTCGGCGAAGGGCTCGTCATAGAGCCTGGCCAAGGTGTCAATGAGATCGAAGTCGTCGCTCTTGACGATTTCGAGCCGATGGTCGGTGCGGTAGAGGTCGGCCACCTGCTGGGCAAAGGCTGATTCGTTGTAATGGGGGTCGTCGAAACCGATGGCGCAGGTGTGCACTGGCAAGCTGGACAATCCAGCCATGGTGGCTACTACGGCGCTGGAGTCAACACCGCCGGAGAGGAAGGCGCCGAGGGGAACGTCGGCGATCAGGCGTAGGCGCACCGACTCCTTTACACGCTCGCGCAGTTCGCTTTCAGCGTCAGCTAGATTGACGGGATTGTCATTGCTGAAATAAACGTCCCAGTAGGGCTGGGGCGCGGGCTGGCTGTGCATTCCGCGGCGCAGCAGCAATGTATGGGCCGGTGGGAGCTTGTGGGCCTGACGGTATATGCAGCGCGGGTCGGCAACATAGCCCAGGGAAAAGTACTCTTCCACGGCCAGTGGGTCAATGCAGCGCACAAAACCAGGGTGGGCGGTTATCACCTTGAGCTCAGAGCCGAAGATGAAGCTGCCGTCAGGTAGCCAAGCGTAATGCAAGGGCTTGACGCCCATGCGATCGCGCGCGAGGAACAGCGTTTGTTGATTGCGGTCCCACAGAGCAAAAGCGAACATGCCGCGCAGGCGCTGGACGCATGCAGGACCCCAGGCCTCCCAAGCGTGGACGATGACTTCGGTATCGCTGCGGGTCTTGAAACAGTGACCCATATCCTTGAGCTCGGGCACCAGTTCCTGAAAGTTGTAAATCTCACCATTGAAGACGATTCCCACGCTGTCATCTTCGTTAAACAGCGGCTGTTGACCAGTGGCCAAGTCGATCACCGACAAGCGCCGGTGACCCAGCGCGAGGCCGGGCTCAAGGTGAAGTCCGTCTTCGTCGGGGCCGCGGTGAGACTGCATGTTGTTGATATGCGAGACCAGCGCTCGATTGAAGTTGCGCTGACCCTGGGTATCGAATAGGCCGGAAATGCCGCACATGATCAGTGCCCCTCGCGAACCATGCCAAGCGTAGTTCGCAAGGCACTGCCGTGAACAGAAAGGAAGGCCTGCAAAATGTGATCTCCCTGGGCTTCGGCCTCCGCAGTCGGTGCAATCGTCGGCAACACGGTATAAAGCACGATGATGGCTCCGTCATCGCCCCGTCCTGCAAGCAGCCCCAAAGCGGTGTGAAGCTTCGCCATAACGTCACTGGACATAAACCTGTTGTTGACCCAATAAAATCGCCACGTCAATATGCGATCCGTGGTGCGGGCCAACCCTCCTCCCTGCTCACGAAGCACAGCTGTCGCAACCCGCGTGGGCACGCCGCCGAAGCTCACATCACTGGTACCCGAGGAAACACGAGACCACCGCATGTCGTCGCTATCCACTAGCACGTTTGACGACGTCACCAACTTGCGCTTGTTGTTTTGCTGGCGGAAGTAGGTGAGGTGCAACCCGACACGCTCACCATCCGGCCCTATATAGCCAGTGTGACTGCTCGCCGATGGGTTCTGGAAATTGGGCGTCCAGAATGCCGGGGCCGTATCCGCACCGTGCCAAGGAGGCTGCGCCTGCACGGCGGACAACACCACCGGATTGGAAGACACGCTTTGAAGAAGCGCAACCTTGGCCAGATGAGGAAATGCCACGACAGTCAGTGCAACCGCAAAAGCCACCCAAACATCTCTGGACGGAATAGCCGGTCTTTCGTGTACTGATGTGGTACTGCTCTCAACAGCCGAGTTTTCGCCTGCCGTCAACTGATCTTCCCAATGCGACCCAATGAGCAACATGAAGAAAATCACGATCCCGAAGAATACCCAGCCATAGATCAGGTGATCGACACCAGTCGCAAGCTCATTGCCAGAGAAGTGTCCGATCATGACAATCATATAGGCGCGCAGCCAGTTGGCTACGAGCGGTACTAGGATCGAAATACCGACGAAGATCAGTCGCTTGCGTAAGCTCGTATAGGTAAGGTACGCAAATATGCAGCCGACCGTAATGGAAGCGATAAGGTATCGGATACCACTACAGGCCTCCACGACAGACCACGAGCCCGACGGGATAATAAATTGAAGACCCTCTCGATAGACGGGAATTCCGGTCCATCGAAGCGCGACGACTGTGAAGTCAGCGGTCCATTCCATGAGTTGCGGCAGCATAAAGTCGCCTATCGGAACTGCAAAGAATAGAAATGCCAAGGGAAATATCATTATCCTTGCGATGTCCCATCCGAGGATTACCGGGACGCTTAGAACGAGCAAGGCTACCAATGCGAGATGAGTGGTTGCATTCACCACTACCAAATCACCAAGTAGCCAAAACACGGACACGATGGCCATTAAGACCCCTGCCCACCTAGACGATTGTGGAGTCTTGATAACCCACCGATCCCTAATACGCCACAATAGCCAGAGCGTAATCAGCGGAACGACATAACCATGGGCGTACGTATCAGATGTGGACCAGATCGTAACCATGCCCAGGGCAGTGCGCCAAAAAAGAAGCAGAATTGCCATCTGCAGCAAACACAGGGCTAATAATGGCTGGCGCCACGACTCTGGGATTTTTCTGATCAACGGCATCAAATGCTCAATGAAAGGGGCGAGTCCGCAAAGTGAATGACGAACTCACCGGAATCAGAAAGCTACCTGTGTCAACAAACGCTAGGTCTCGCGGGTTGGCGCGCCATGCACCAATAATCCCCATGTGCGTATATGGACAGAGGCCACGGATCGACCCCACAGGCTCATCATCTCGAACATCTATGAAACCACCCAATAAAATCATGTGTCGGTCCTGCAAACAAATCAATAGGTGACAAAAACAAACCTTAGCTCTGTCGATGAGTGGGTCATGCACGCCGTGGGCGCATGTTAAATTGCTCTTATTCATGGGGCGCCTTTAGCGAGCGAATCCAGCGAGCATTTAATTTAGAACCACCGATACCGGTCGACCTGATTCTTGGAGGAAAATCTTATCCATACGGCCCCAACGGAAGTCTTGGAGCAATCGTGAAAAGCGTTGCTCGGTGCGGCGAATGTTCACATAGTGACGAAAACGCGTCTTGAGTCCGAGGCCTGGAATTTGGGGTTGTTCGACGTCGATCTCCCAGGGGTGAAAGTAGAAGACGGCAGGTTCGGCGTCGCAAAGGTTGACCTGCTTAATCATCCACCGCGACAGTTCGTAGGGCAGTAACCGGAAGAATCCACCACCGCTGCATGGCAGATTACGGTTGAACATGCGTAGGGTGGTCAAAGGCACTTCAATCAATTTCTCACGTATCTGGTGGGCAAATCGCGGCGCATCCGGCATGCCGTAATGGTCGTGCTGGATGGGGTAAATGCTCGAGCTATAGCGATGGCCGACACGCTCAAGCGAATCGAGTGCCCATAGGTTGCTCGCACCAATGGAAAAACTGGGAGCGCGGTAGCCCTGCACAGGCACGCCAGCGATGTCCTCCAATAGAGACTTGGCGCGCTGGATATCTTGGAAGAATTCCTGGGCGGAGAGGTCACTTACCCGTTCGTGGCCGTAGCCATGACTGGCGAGTTCGTGCCCTTCGTCCACAATTCGACGCACCAGTTTCGGGTAACGCTCAGCAATCCAGCCCAAGGTAAAGAAGGTTGCATGGATGCCACAGCCGTCCAGCAAAGCCAGAATACGGTCCATGTTGCGCTCCACGCGGCATTCGCGGGTATCCCATTCGCTGCGCCTGATGAAAGGCGCGAACGCGGACACTTGAAAGTAATCCTCGACGTCAATGGTCAGCGCGTTGGTGATGGGAAGCGTGCTGCACATGGTCGTAGGTCCGGGGTTAACTGGTGGCGTTGCCTGGACTCGGGCGGCGAACAGTGGCCACCAACTTTTGTAGATGCACCAGGATCTCAAGGTTCACGCGCTCTTGGCGCAGAACGCTGTGCTCAATGCGCAGCAGGCGCGCGCTCAGTTGCTCGGCCGCAATGTGCGCCAAATGGTGGTCCATGGTGTCGGCAAGCGCAGCGTCCAGGTCCAGATCCAGATCCAGCGCCAAAGGTTCTGCATTGTCTGCGGGGCCATCGGAGTGCATTTCTCCGACTCGCTGCAATGGAGCGTAGTGCATCCCCTCCCTGGGCTCTGCAGGAGGCATGTGCATTTCTGCTTGCAACTCGTGGATGATCTCATTGACCAACTCAGGGTCGATATGAGTTCGGTCGCTCAGAAACCCTTGCAAGAGGACGCGATCGCACAGGTTGTTGATGCGCCGCGGAATGCCTCCCGTATGGCAATGCACACTGTCGAAAATTTCTGCGTCGAAAGTGGGCTTATCGGTTGCACCTGCGCATTTGAGGCGGTGCAGAATATATTCTCGTGTTTCATCGGCATCCAACGGTCCCAGATGGCATGCAGCGGTCACCCGCTGGCGCAGTTGCACCATGCTAGGACTTTGCAAGATTTGTCGAAATTCGGGCTGACCAACCAGAAAAGTCTGCAGCAATGCGTCGCGGCCATTTTGGAAATTCGAGAGCATGCGCAACTCTTCCACAGCCTGGGGCTGTAGGTTCTGCGCTTCGTCGACGATCAGTAGGCAGCGCTTGCCTCGCAAGGTCTGTGCGACAAAAAACGCTTCCAATGCGAGTAGCAAACCGCTTTTGGAGACCCCGTGCACAGGCACCCCAAAAGCAGCGCCCACTAGGCGAAGCGTGTCTTCAGCCCCCAGTTGCGTGCTCACCAGATGGGCGGCCACGATGCTGTCCGGATCCAGGCTGTCGAGCAAGCCGCGAACGATCGTGGTCTTGCCAGCCCCGACCTCGCCCGTGATGACGATGAAGCCTTCGCAGCGCATGACGCCGTATTCCAAGTAGGCACGGGCGCGCTGGTGCTGCTTGCTACTGAAGTAGAAGCCCGGATCGGGATTGAGCTGAAAAGGCTTGCTTTTCAAGCCATAGAACGCTTCGTACATGGATCAGAACCGGTGCGTGATGGTACCGATTACGGCCGATTCGCGATAAGGGATGGCGGGGCCACCGGAGACAACGCGGCGCATCTGGACCCCCCCGTTCGTCCGTGGCGCCAGCAAAGTATTCAAGCCGAATGAGAGCGAACGCACCCGCGTTTCTAGGCCAGAAACCGTGCCCATGCTTTGCTGCTCGATCCAACTCGCATTGAGCGAAGAGTTCGGTGTGAGACGGTGTGCCAGCCAAAGGCTCCAGCCGCGCTGCCGAATACGGGTGTTGGTATCAAAATCGTCACCCAAGGAACGCGCAATAGTGTCCAGGCGCCGATTGTCGGTCCGCGTCGCTGCCAGAGTCAGCATGCTGCGCTGACCTAGCAACGCCAGCGACAGCTGCTGGGCCCGCTGCAATGAACTCGAAGACCGCAAAAAGTCCGGAAATACTTGCAGGTTGGCTGGCAAGCCCAGGCGTTCGATCTCTGCCAATACGAACTGGGTACGCCGGATGGGGTCGAGCTCCTGCCGGGCATAAACCCCGTTGAGCAGGTCGAACAGCGATCCTAGGGACGCCGACTGTGCGTTCTGCCCGCTGGAGACGCCCTTGCTGTCGGTGTAGCGCCAGACGGTGCGCCCGGTACGGTGCTCCAATACCACGTTATGGGCATTTCCAAAATACCTTCTTTCGTGATCGAAAGACAGGCGCGTATGCTCGGAAGGTTGCCAAACGGCTCCCAAGCCCACGATGCTGTTGGACTCACGGATCGGTGATAGCTGGTTATTGGACTCGGCACCCACAACACCAGACACGGCTATCTGCGGCGAGATGGCATATACAAGATGGGCGCGCAGAGTGGCAGTATCAATGTTGCGGCCCAGAGAATAGTCAACGGTCTGTTGGCTGGCATCGACGGACCACCCGAGCACTTGGCCGCTGCTTCTGTTGCCTAGGCGCAAAAGCCAGTCCTGGGTCAGGATATTGGAACGAATTGCTGTATTGGTGTGGGTGTCTTGCGCACTGTAGCGCGCCTCGTAGTCTGCTAAGGAACCGAAGCGGCCGCGCAGGTACGGGGAGACACGGAAACTCGAGCTCTGCGTGGCATTGGGATTGGCCGGAGAGCCGCTTACTGGAGCACCAAATGCCGATATGGGCTGCGATGCAACGACGCCTTCCACATCGACAAAGGCACGTTGTTCGATCGCCTCGATGACAGCGTTTGCGTTCAAGTTGTGCAATACGTGGTCAGAGCCCGTTCCCCGGGCGTAATGGATCCCACGGAGCGAATAATCAAAAAACCCCTTGATGCGGGCCGTGTTGCTGACCAGCCTTAAGCCCGGAATCACCTCCGTCACCTGATCACTGACGGGAGTGGCCTCCAGCCGGGCATTGCTGGTCACGGTATGCTGCAGTGATATTCGTGGCTCCATCCAGATACTGGGTTGCCGCGGCTCAGTGGATTCCTCCATTTGTTGTGCTGCGACAGGGCGTGCCATAAATGCCGGCGCAGTGACCAGCAGTAAAAAGGCACAGCGAGCGAATGGAGGGCTTACGACACGGCGGTACGTTGGCTTCACTCGGGCTCTCCTGTGTGCGTCATGCCGCGGCAGCGGCCGATCGCGCCCTGCCATGCGTGTGCTCATAGCCATAACCATGGCCATACCCATACGCTCCCACGCCACCGGTGCGAGCTTGGTTGAGCACCATGAGCTTGATGGGGCATGCCTCGATGGTGGACAGGGCGTGCTGAACCTGGGACTGCAGAGTCTTTTCCGCCTGGACCACCATGACAATCTGACCCATGTGGCTTGCCAGCGCCCGTGCTTCGGTAGTGAGCAGCAAGGGTGGCGAATCGAAGACGATAATGCGATCGCTGTAACGCTTGCTCATATCTTCCAGCAACGCGACCATGGCATCGCTGGCCAATAGTTCCGTTGCGCGTTGGTGGGGAAGCCCTGTGGGCAACAAGGTGAGGCTATCAATATTGGTGCGCAGCAGCACATCGGATACACCAACCCTCGGATCGAGCAACAAATCCAGCAAGCCACGCGCTTGCGGCAATCCCAGCGTGCTCATGACCGAGGGGCGCGCCACATCCGCGTCCACCAACATCACCGTATGGTTCAGCTCCATCGCCATGCTCATGGCCAAGTTGATGGCCATGAAGCTCTTGCCTTCCCCGGGCATGGCACTGGTGACCATGATGAGATTGCCGTTAGCCACCAACGCCGCGCCTTTACCAGTTGCATTGTCCAAGAGGGGACGCTTGATGACGCGAAACTGGTCTGTGGTGGCAGAGCGAGGTGCATTGGGTGTGACAAAGCCTGCAGCAGCCAGTGATGCCAAGTCGACCTGGACACTTTTTGAAACTTGCTTCGGCGACGGAGCGTCCTCAGCACTTTTGCTGCTTTGGAAGAGAGACTCGGCCACTGGCAGACTGGACTTCGTTTGCTGTGGGGCGCTCGTCGGATCAAGGTGTACCGCTTCACCCGGAACGGGCGTACCAGCGTTGCGCAATTGCTCTAAGCGCTGAGCGGCTTTTTCAATGGAGCTGGTCATGGTTGCGTCTCATCCGAGGAGGCGAGTTTGGTAGGACAGCGCTGCCATACCGCCTGCGTAAAGAACAATGAGTGCCATCAACGCCAGCATGAAGCGCCTGATGCTGCGTTTCTCGCGTTGATGTAAGTCCTCATTGGGAATCAGGTCGACAACGCCCAAGAGAGGCAAGTGGGTTAACTGCCGCAGCGCCGCGCCGTCGAAAATTACCGGCCGGATTTGGCTCACGACAAACGCGATGCCCAACCCGGCAGCCAGTGCCGCCAACAAGGACACCGGTAACAACAAAACCCTGTTAGGAGCCACAGGCTTTGGGTTCACACGCGGCGGGTCGATGACACGGAAATCGGCCACGCTGGACGTGTTTTCCAGCTCACCTGACATTAAGGCAGACTCGCGCCGCGACACCAAATCGGCGTAGTTTTTCTGGTGAATTTGGTAGTCCCGATTGAGCTGTGCCAACTCCGCCTCCAGCTGCGGCGCCACCTTCAGCTGCTGCTGTATGTGGCTGGCGCGAGATTCGTATTCAGCGACGCGCGCGCGCAAGGAGGCGGCCTGCACTTCGGCCGCAGAGTATGCTCGACTGAGCTCCAGCACGGCCGGGCTGGATGGCACGGAGTTCGTCGCAGGAGATTCCAGTGCCTTTCGTCGCAACTCTTCCACCTCTAGGCGTTTTTGCGCTTCGAGTTCCTCGATCAAACGGCGCGTATTGGTCACGTCAGGGTGCGCATCGGTGTAGCGCTGCAAAAGCGTATCCAAATTGCGTTTTTGCACGTCTAAACGTGCGTCGATCTCCGGGGTCTGCACCGGGGCTCCCAATCCCGCGAGAGACTGCTGAGATTGCAGACGGAGCGTCTCCAGTTGGCGACTGGCGGCAGCGCGCGCGCTCTCGGCCTCCCGCAGTTCGAGGCGCGCCTGGCTCAGCATGTTGGCAATCTCTGCGGCGCGTCCCGCAGAGTCCAGTCCCGCTTGGGACTGCATCTGGATATTGCGCAGTTTGAAATCTTTGAGCCGGCTTTCGGCTTCGGTCAGCTTGGCCTCATAGCTTTTAATTTGCTCATCAAGGAAGCGGCGCGCGCTGTCCGAGTCCTGGCGCGAAGCCCCTAAACTGGACTCGACAAAAATCGTCAAGAGGGACTGGACAACGCGCTGCGCCACCTCGGGGCGCTGAGCGCTATAGGACAGGGTGTAAAGATTGTCGCGCCCCGCGCTCTGGATGCTGATCGCTTTGGTAACGGCATCCACCAACGCATCCTTGTCTGCCTTGGTCTTCACCCCCAAATCGAGATCGACCTGGCGCACCAGCCGCTCCACCGTTGGCCGGTTGATCAACGTGCGGCTGAGCATGGCCACCTGCTGCTCGATGTTGGGCTGCACGGCAATGCCTGTCATGAGCGGGCGCAAAATGGATTGCGTATCCAAGAACACGCGTGCCGATGCCTGATAGTGGTCGGGCATCAACAGTACCACCCCTATCCCTACTACCCCCACAAGCCAGGCAACAAGCATGGCCAACCGGCGATAGGTCCACATCCCGCGCACGGTTGTGGTGATCTGACTTAAAAGCTCGTCCATCCGCCCCCCTATCGCATGCAAACTGCGCGGTCTATCGCGTGATCGCTCCGACTGTGCCCATCCGCGTCAGAACCATCCTTGGGGAATGATGAGAATGTCGCCAGGCAGCACATCCACATTGGCATCGATGTCACCGCGCTTAATCAGATCGTTCAAGCGCACGGTGTAGCGCTTGTTGCCCTCTGCTGCCCGCACGAGGGTGGCGCGGTTACCATCCGCGAAATCGGTCAGACCTCCCGCAGCGATAAGCACGTCGAGCACCGTCATGTTTTGTTTGTAGGCAAGAAACTGCGGTTTTGCCGCTTCGCCAACGACACGGATCTGCTCGCTGTACGGGCCGACGAAACCTGTCACGATCACGGTAACCACCGGATCGCGCACATATTTGGCCAGCTCTTTTTCCACATCTCGTGCGATTTGCGCCGATGTCTTGCCCTGCGCAACGAGCCCGTCCACCAACGGCGTAGACACTTGGCCATCGGGCCGTACCGGCACGCTTTGTGATAACTCGGGGCTGCGCCAGACGATGATGTTGAGCATGTCGCCTGGCCCGACGATATAGTTGTAATCGGGGGCAGATGCCTTGACCGGGGCTGCCGGGTAAGCGCCGCCGAAGCCGGAACAGCCAGCCACTGCGACGGCCACACCGCCCATACCCACCACACGAACCACTGCCTTTAGAAGCCCAGAGATGTATTTCTGCATGGAGAACTTTCAACAAAGTTTGCGGAAGTATCAAATGGCTAGAAACAATACAAGACCGTTGCAGCAGCATACCTTGAACGAATGCGGAATGCAGCAGCATTTTCCTGGGGTCCATGGACTTCGGCAACCCTGCCGCGGCGCTCTCGGCGCATTGCCCCTGTTCTTAGCCTGAGTTCCTTTTACGCTACCCGTTCAAGCCGACAGATTCAAGCTCCGTAATAGTCACGGTACCACCGAACGAAGTGCGCCATCCCTTGCGCCAGTGGCGTGGATGGCGCAAATCCCACCCAGTCCCGCAGTGCCGTGGTGCTGGCATAAGTCGCCGGCACATCCCCCGGCTGCATGGGCAGCAATTGCTTGGTGGCCACCTGTCCCAGCGCACATTCCAGGCAGCCGATGAAGTCCAGCAGTGGCACGGGGTCGCTGTTGCCAATGTTGAAGATGCGGCAAGGGACACCGCCCTCGTGCTCGGGCGTGGCAGGGCGGTCCAACACCCGCAACACCCCCTCAGCTATATCGTCGATGTACGTGAAATCACGCTTCATGTCGCCGTGGTTGAATACTTGGATCGGCTCGCCTGCCAGGATGGCGCGGACAAACAAGTGGTACGCCATGTCGGGCCGGCCCCAGGGACCATAGACCGTGAAGAAGCGCAGGCCTGTGGTCGGAAAACCGTAGAGGTGGCTGTAGGTGTGGGCCATCAGCTCATTGGCCTTCTTGGTGGCAGCGTACAGGCTTACCGGGTGATCGACCGCGTCGGTTTCGGTGAATGGCATCTTGGCATTACCGCCATAGACGCTGGAGCTGGAGGCATAAACCAGGTGAGCGACGCTCTGGGCGCGACAGCCCTCCAGCACATGGCCAAAGCCTGCGAGATTGGAATCGAGATAGGCATAAGGATGCGTGATGCTGTAGCGCACGCCGGCCTGGGCGCCCAAATGGATGACACCATCGAACCGTTCGGTGGCAAACATCTTGGCCATGCCCTCGCGGTCGCCCAAATCCAGCCTGAGAAACCGAAAACCAGGTGTGCCTTCGAGCCGTCGCAGTCGCGCCTGCTTGAGCGCGGGATCGTAGTAATCGTTGAGGTTGTCCAAGCCTAAAACCCGGTCACCGCGTGCCAGCAGGCGCTGGGCCACATGGTGGCCGATGAAACCGGCCGCACCAGTCACGAGGATGTGTGAGGGCATTCGCTCTGTTGGCATGGCAGGTGCCTCCGGAAAATTGGCGTGCCGTTAACTCATATAAATGTCGTCCAAACGCACGATGTCGTCCTCGCCGAGATAGGGCCCCGCTGCACGTCGACCATCTCCAAGTGGACCTGTCCCGGGTTTCGATCCGGTGCGCGACGCCCAGAGGAATATGCCTGGACCGGTTCTCGGACGTCAGGAACACGTCGTCGCCCTTCACTCAGGCCCTGCCGCGCACGACCACCCAGTGCTCGGCGAGAATGGTAGTGCATTTGCAGCGGCAGCTTGCCACCGGGCTTGGCCACGATGGGCTTGACCTGAAATCGCTCTCCCGCATCGATGCTGTCCTACCAGCCACCAGGGGGTGGCACACCTTGCAGTGCAGCGGCCCTTCGGTGCAACTTTTGTGCTTGAGGCGGTCGACGATTTTTCACGTCCTGGGTGTAGCGTTGATGGACCACCAGCACTGCGTCGGGCGCCTCCACCATGACCAGCCTTGCACGCCCATGCAGACCAGCGTAGGCGTCTGAAGAAAGCGCCAAGGTGTCGCAGCTGTCCTGCATGAGGGTCCGTCGCTGCGCCACATGGCCGTCGCCGTCCTTGGGCAGGATCTGCCACAGGGCATAGCGCGCCCCAGGCGCCCCCATCGGGCCTACACAGCGCCAACGCATGCTAGCCCGATGCACGCAGCACAAACAGCCTACTGTTACAAAGGTAGTCGCCCGATCGCACGTAACCCTTGGCCGTTGCAAGGTCGGGTTTTCCGACAGAACGGTCTATGGTGTGCGCCCCGTCGCGGCCGACCGGGGGGCTGGTCTGGAGTAGTCATAGCCCGTCTCTGGGCGATCGGGCGTGAGCCCAAAAGGCGCGATGGCACCCTCCTGTGCCAGCAGCGCTGGCTGGGCAATGGCATGGTCTGCAGGCATGACTAGCAGCAGCATCGGATCGGTGCCGCCGTCCTGGGCGGCCAGCGCAGCGAGCGTCAGGGCGGGGGCTGTATTGCGGCCATGGAGCTCCAGCACGATACGGGCCTGCGGCCGATCAGACGCACAGATGCGTGCCCGAGCCGCCCGATAGCACCACGGCTGAATCGTCAACATGCAGGCCTACCGTTTGTCTGGGTGCAAGGTCGACGCATGCGCTCTACCCACCGCGCCGGACGCGCATGACGGGGGCGGCGCCTGGCGCCGACGAAAAATCACCGGGTAACAACGGTATGGCGGCAAGAACGCAGGCCCCATTTCGCACGGCGCTTCGCAGGGCTGGGTCACTGCGGCTTCGTGCCGCCAGGCCGCCTTATTCCATTTGATGGCACGCAAGCGCTGCTTGGGGTCCGTGTTTGCAGCGCGCCCGCCGCGCCGCGGGTGCGCTCCTACAATGGCCCCGCCCCGGCCATTGGGGCAAGCTTGCCTCCCATGAGCCAGTACTCCGTTCTCTTCGTTTGCATGGGCAATATTTGCCGCAGTCCCACCGCGCAAGCGGTGTTCCGCCAGCGCGTCGCAGCGGCGGGGCTGGCGCAGCGCGTGCGCATTGACTCTGCGGGCACCCACGCCGCGCCCCAGGGCGAGGCACCGGATCCACGCGCACAGGCCCATGCACGCCAGCGGGGCTATGCCATGGACGCGATCCGGTCGCGCCCGGTTCACGAGGGCGATTTCCACCGGTTCGATCTGCTGCTGGCCATGGACGACCACAACCTGGCCTTGCTGCAGAGCCGCTGCCCGCCGGCGCTGCACCCGCGCTTGCGGCGCCTGACCGACTTTTGCCTGCGCAGCAGCTGCTCCGTGGTGCCCGATCCCTACTACGGCAATGCCCAGGGTTTCGAGAATGTGCTGGACTTGCTGGAAGACGCCTGCGACGGACTGCTCTTGCATGTGCGCCGGCAACTGGACTCGGCGGGATGAGCATGCGGCGCGGCCGCGGGACGGACGCAGGGCGGGCCCCAAGCGCCTGGCGACAGAAGCCCCGCGCGGAGCTGGACTCGCGAGACGCTCAGGCCGCGAGCGCGCCCCGCATCGCGGTGATCACGTCCCGGTAGTCGGGCTTGCCAAAGATGGCGCTGCCGGCGACGAAGGTGTCTGCCCCCGCGTCGGCCGCGCGGCGGATGTTGTCCACCTTGATGCCGCCGTCCACTTCCAGCCGGATGTCGCGGCCCGTGGCATCGATGCGCCGTCGCACCTCTTCGATCTTGCGCAGCGCCGAGTCGATGAAGCTCTGGCCGCCGAAGCCGGGGTTGACGCTCATGATGAGCACGAGGTCGATGTCGTCGATCACCCAGTCGAGCACATCGAACGGCTCGGCCGGGTTGAACACCAGCCCGGCCTGCACGCCTTGGGACTTGATGGCCTGGATGCTGCGGTGCACATGGTGCGTGGCGTCGGGGTGGAAGCTGATGAGATCGGCGCCGGCCTGGGCGAAAGCGGCAGCCAGCGCATCGACCGGCTGCACCATGAGGTGCACATCGATGGGGACGGCCACACCCTCGGGCGTGACGGCGTGGGGCTTCAAGGCCTGGCAGACCATGGGGCCGAAGGTGAGGTTGGGCACGTAGTGGTTGTCCATCACGTCGAAGTGGATCCAGTCGGCTCCGGCAGCGATGACGCTGCGCACTTCGTCGCCCAGGCGGGCGAAATCGGCAGACAAAATGGAAGGGGCAATGCGGTGGGTGCGGCTCATGCCTGCAATTGTCGCAGTTACCATTGGCCGATGCCAAAGTACCAATTCCAGGTCGAAGTGCAACCCGAATACCTGCCTGAGCAGTCGTCCCCGAATGCGGGTGTGTTCAGCTTTGCCTACACCATCACCATCACCAACGCGGGCTCCGTCCCGGCGCAACTGGTCTCGCGCCACTGGATCATCAGCGATGCGCACGGCCACACCGAAGAAGTCCGGGGCCTGGGCGTGGTCGGGCACCAGCCGCTGCTCAAGCCCGGCGAGTCCTTCCAGTACACCAGCGGCTGCCAGCTGCGCACGCCCAGCGGCACCATGCACGGCAGTTTTTTCTGCGTGGCCGAAGACGGCGAATCCTTTGACTGCGCCATCCCGCTGTTCGTGCTCGAAGCGCTGGACCCGGGCGAGCCCAGCCAGCCCCTGAGCAGCCGGGTGCTGCATTGAAGGTCGCGCCCCTGGACTTGGCCGCCCTGCTGGCGCGGCTGGATCCGCAGGCGCCGCTGGCCGAGCGCCACCTGTGGCTGATCGCTCTGCTCGACTGGGTGCGCGGCGCGCGCGACTCGGTGCCCGCCAGCCTCGGGCGCGTGCAGCTGCTGATCGATGCTGTGGAGGCGCGCCACGACGTGCGCGCGCGCCTGCAGGCTTGGTGGGCCGCGCTGGTGGAGACGGTGGACGTCACCACCTTGCTGGCCGATTTCGGCTTTGCGCCGCGCACGGCACTGGTCAGCGAACTGGCCGAGCGCCTGCGCCGCAAGCTGCTGCCCAGCAGCCCCGAGACCATCGATGCCTCCGAACTGTTCACGCTGGCGCTGCCCAGCGCCTTCGATGCGCAGTGGCTGGGGGCGCTGCACGAAGAGCAGCTCGAGCGCCTGGTGGCACTGCTGGCGGACGGCGAGGGCCACACCACGCGCTGGCAAAAAACCCTGCTCGACGCCATCACCTACTGCGCCGGCCAGATCCTGTCCACCGGCTATGCGCCCGAACTGCGCCTGCGCATGAGCGAGGCCGCGCGCGAGGCACAGCCGTTCCACGCGCTGATCCGCGATGTGGAGAGCCTGCGCGTCGAGGTGCTGCACGGCCTGCGCACGCGCGACCGGCTCGACGAATCGGCGCAGCGCCTGCGCGAGCGGCTCGATGCCTGCCGCAGCGCGGCATCCACCGTGTATGCGCACTTCGAAGACAACGGCATCTCGGTCGGCCTGGTGTTCCGACTGCGCCAGCTGCGCGTGCGCATCCTGCGCGTGCGCGAACTGCTCGAATGCGTGCTCTCGCCCACACCGGCCGTGAGCGCGGCGCGGCTGCTGGCCCACCTGGTGCAGGTCGGGCAGGAGCGGCGCAGCCTGCGCGCGCTGCTGGCGGCCAACTCCTCGCTGCTGGCGGCCAAGGTGGCCGAGCGCAGCGCCGAGACCGGCGAGCACTACATCACGCGCACGCGCGGCGAATACTTTGCGATGGTGCGCAACGCCGCCGGCGGCGGCGCCGTGATGGCATTCACCACGCTGCTCAAGTTCGCTCTGTACGCGCTGGCGCTGTCGGCCTTCTGGGGTGGCTTTGTCGCCGGCATCAATTACGCGGCGAGCTTTGTGCTGATCCAGCTGCTGCACTTCACCGTGGCCACCAAGCAGCCGGCCATGACGGCGCCGGCCATGGCCGCCAAGCTCAAGGACATCGATTCCGACAGCGGCGTGGCCGAGTTCGTCGACAAAGTGACCTACCTGGTGCGCTCACAGGTGGCGGCGGTGCTGGGCAACGTGCTGGTGGTGTTCCCGGCCGTGCTGGGCCTCACGGCCCTCTGGGCCCTCGCCACGGGCGGCCCCGCGATCAGTGAAAAGAGCGCGGAGCAGGTACTGGACTCGCTGCACCTGCTGGGGCCGTCCCTGCTGTTTGCGGCGTTCACCGGGGTGCTGCTGTTTGCCTCCAGCATCATTGCCGGCTGGACGGAAAACTGGTTCGTGCTGCACCGGCTCGACTCGGCCATGCGCTACAACCCGCGCATCACGCGCCTGCTGGGCGCCGCGCGCGCGGCGCGCTGGGTGCGCTTCCTGCGCGACAACCTCTCGGGCCTGGCGGCCAACATCTCGCTCGGATTCATGCTCGGGCTGGTGCCGGCATTTGCCAGCTTCTTTGGCCTGGGGCTCGATGTGCGCCACGTCACCTTGTCGACGGGCCAGCTGGCCGCCGCCGCGGCGAGCCTGGGCCCGGACGTGCTGAGCCACCCCGCGTTCTGGTGGGCCGTGGCCACCCTTCCGCTGCTTGGCGCCCTGAATGTGAGCGTGAGCTTCTACCTGGCCTTCCTGCTGGCGCTGCGCGCGCAGAACGTCACCGGCGTGGAGCGCGCGCGCATCTATGCCGCCGTGCGCGCGCGCCTGCGCTCGAAGCCGCTGAGCTTCTTCGTGCCCGGGCGCCAGGACAACTGAGGCCGGCCCATGCCCTCCTCCCTGCCGGGCGTGCCACTGTCCTACAGCGAACGCCTGCAACAGACGGTAAATTCAGGCTATCGCGCCGGCGCACGGCGTGCGCCCCCCAGGGTGCGATCCCCCTTCTCTGCGCGCACATGCCGCGCTTGACGCACAAGGACCCACACACATGAACGAGATCCTGTCTTTCTGGGCGCAATGGCTGCGCCCCTCTGCCGGGCTGCCCACCGTGCAGTGGTCGCTGCTGCTGGCCATGGCAGCCATGGCGGGCTACCTGTGCCAGCGCCACATCGGGCTGCCCAAGGTCGTCGGCTACTCGCTGGTCGGCACAGCGGCGGGCCTCGCAGGCTTCAGCGGCGCAGTCTGGCCGCTGCAGGGCATCGGCCTGTTCTTGCTCGAACTGGGCATCTCCGTCGTGCTGTTCGAGTGCGGCGCACGCATTCCACTGCGCTGGTTCCGCCACAACCCCATGGTGCTGGTGCAAAGCGTGCTCGAGTCGGCGCTGACCTTTTTTGCCGTCTATTGGACGCTGGTGTGGCTCCAGGTGCCCGAGCGTGTGGCCGGGCCGCTGGCCGTGGTGGCGCTGGCGGCTTCGCCCGCCGTGCTCACGCGCGTGGTGAGCGACACGCGCGCGGCCGGCCCGGTGACCGAGCGCGCCATCGTGCTGGCCACGCTGTCCACGCTGTACGCCCTGACGCTGGGCAGCGCGCGGGCCGAGCTGATCCACCGCCCGGCCATCTCGTTGGCCGACACGGTCTACCCGGTGGTCGTGGTGCTGGGCGTGTCCATCATCGTGGCCGCGCTGCTGGCGCTGGTGATGCGCATGGCGCTGCGCGCCATGAGCCCGACCAGCGAGAACACCTCCATGCTGCTGCTGGCCCTGATCGCCGCCAGCACCGCCGTGGCCGCGCACATGGGTGGCTCGGCGCCGCTGGCCGCGCTGCTGGGCGGCATGCTGCTCAAGCAGCTCAACCCGCGCCCCTGGGCGTGGTCGCGCCAGCTCGGCACGGCCTCGTCGCTGCTGACCATGCTGATGTTCGTGCTGGTCTCCACCGTCGCCGCGCAGGCCGACTGGAGTGCTCCGGTGGCCGGCCTGGTGCTGGTGCTGATCGCCGTGCGCCTGCTGGCAAAGGTGACGGGCGTGGCCATTGGCAACGTCGGCAGCGGCGCCAGCTGGCGCCAGGCGCTGTGGGTCGGCGGCGCGATGACGCCGATGTCGTCGATCGCGCTCCTGATCGCATCGCAGTTCGTCGTTGCCTCGCCCGCCACCGGCCAGATGATCGCCCGCGTGGCGCTGCCCGCCATCCTGCTGATGGAGGTGCTGGGCGCCGTGATCGCCACCATGGCCATCTACCGCGCCGGCGAGAGTTCCAAACCCTGGGCGCCACTGACGACACGCGCCAGCAACGGAGACACCCGTGAGCCTTGAAGCCTTCCACCATTCCGAACCGCTGACGCTGGGCGTCGAGCTCGAACTGCAACTCGTCAACACCCACGACTACGACCTCGCGCCCTATGCCGAGGACATGCTGCGCCTGATGCTCAAGAACCCGCTGCCCGGCAGCGTGGTGCCCGAGATGACCAACAGCATGATCGAGATCTCGACGGGCATCTGCCACTCGTCGAGCGAGGTGCTGGGGCAGCTGAGCCCGATCCGCGACGCGCTCGTCAAGAGCGCCGACAAGCTCAACATCGCCGTGGTCGGCGGCGGCACGCACCCGTTCCAGCAATGGCACGAGCGGCGCATCTACGACAAGCCGCGCTTCCAGGAGCTCTCGCAGCTCTACGGCTACCTGTCCAAGCAGTTCACCATCTTCGGCCAGCACGTGCACATCGGCTGTCCCGACGCCGACGCCGCGCTGCTCATGCTGCACCGCATGTCGCGCTACATCCCGCACTTCATCGCGCTGTCGGCGTCCAGTCCCTATGTGCAGGGGCAGGACACCGCGTTCGACTCGGCGCGGCTCAATTCCGTGTTCGCGTTCCCGCTCTCGGGCCGCGCCCCCTGCGTGCTGACCTGGGCCGAGTTCGAGCAGTATTTCGACAAGATGACGCACACCGGCGTGGTCAAGAGCATGAAGGACTTCTACTGGGACATCCGCCCCAAGCCCGAGTTCGGCACGATCGAGATCCGCGTCTTCGACACGCCGCTGACCATCGAGCGCGCCGCCGCGTTGTCCGGCTTCGTGCAGTCGCTCGGGGCCTGGTTCCTGGCCGAGCAGCCCTTCACGCCGACCGAGGACGACTACCTCGTCTACACCTACAACCGCTTCCAGGCCTGCCGCTTCGGCATGGACGCGGTCTATGTGGACCCGGCCACGGGCAGCCACATGCCGCTGCGCGAGCACATCATGCGCACCATGGACCAGATCGCCGGCCACGCGGCGGCGCACGGCGCCTCGGGCGCGCTGCACCTGCTGCGCAGCGAGGCCCATGCCGGCCAGAACGACGCGCGCTGGCTGCGCGAGCGCCAGCGCGAGGAGCAGCTGCTCGCCGAGGTCAGCCGCCAGGCCGCGCAGCGCTTTCGCGGCATGCCGGTATGACCGCGCCCCTGGCAGCGGCGCCGAGCATGGGCGAATTCGACCTGATCGCGCGCTATTTCACGCGTCCGGTGCGCCGCGCCGCGCTCGGCGTGGGCGACGACTGCGCGCTGCTGGCGCCGGCCCCGGGCATGCAGCTGGCGGTGTCGAGCGACATGCTGGTGCAAGGCCGGCACTTCTTCGCCGGCACCGACCCCAAGCGCCTGGGCCACAAGGCCCTGGCCGTCAACCTGAGCGACCTGGCGGCCTGCGGCGCACGGCCGCTGGCGTTCACGCTGGCGCTGGCCCTGCCGTCGGCGGACGAGCCCTGGCTGGCGGGCTTTGCGCGCGGCCTGCTGCGGCTCGCCGACGCCCACGGCTGCGAGCTGGTCGGCGGCGACACCACGCGCGGCCCGCTCAACATCTGCATCACGGTGCTGGGCGAGGTGCCCGCCGGCCAGGCCCTGCTGCGCAGCGGCGCGCGGCCCGGCGACGACATCTATGTGAGCGGCACGCTCGGCGATGCACGCCTGGCGCTCGAGGCGCTGCAGGGCCGCGCCGCCCTGCCGCCGCTGTGGCTGGCCGCCGCGCGCGAGCGTCTCGAACGCCCCACGCCACGCGTAGCGCTGGGCCTGGCGCTGCGCGGTGTCGCCAGCAGCGCGCTGGACGTGAGCGACGGCCTGCTCGGCGACCTGGGCCACATCCTGCGCGCCTCGGGCGTGGGGGCCCGCATCGACACCTCGAAAACTATCGAATTGATAGCTGCCAGCGCTTATCCAGCAAGCGCCCGAGGCATGATCGACCCCGAACTGCTGCACCAGTGCACGCTCGCCGGCGGCGACGACTACGAGCTGGCCTTCACCGCTGCGCCCGCGCAGCGCGCCACGGTGGCGGCCGCGGCGCAGGCGAGCGGCACGCCGGTCACGCCCATCGGCGTGATCGAGGCGGCGCCGGGTCTGCGCCTGGTCGATGGCCGGGGCCAGCCGGTGGCCCAGCGCTTCGCCTCGTTCGACCACTTCGCCTGAGAAGGCGGAATGCCCCCCCTTTCCACAGGAGCCCCCATGTACACACAGATCCTCGTGCCCATCGACGGCAGCCCCACGTCCGACCATGCCCTGGGCGAGGCCGCGGGCCTGGCGCAGCTGGCGGGCGCGCGCGTGCGCCTGCTGCACATCGTCGATCCGATGGAGCACACCAACGGTTTCGAACGCCCCGAGGTCTACCACCGCGACGTATTGCCCGGCGCGCTGCGCGCGGGCGAAGCGCTGCTGCGCCAGGCCCAGAAGCGGCTCGCGCAGCGCGGCGTGCAGGCCGAGACCGCGCTGGTGCAGAGCCTGGGGCCGCGCGTGGCGCAGCTGGTGGTCGAGCAGGCGCAGCAATGGGGCGCCGACCTGATCGTGCTCGGCACCCAGGGGCGGCGCGGCCTGCCGCGCCTGATGATGGGCAGCGACGCCGAGCAGGTGGCCCGCACCGCGCCCGTGCCGGTGCTGCTGGTGCGGGGGGCGCAGGCAGGGGCAGCGCCGGCCTAGAATTCCGCCATGCACAGCCCCTCCGACGCCTCCCCCGCGCGCCCTGGCGTCCGTTTCCTGCTCGCCCACCCGGCCCACTTCATCGCGCTCGGCTTCGGCTCCGGCCTGAGCCCCAAGGCGCCGGGCACCGTGGGCACGCTGTGGGCGTGGCTCGCCTTCCTGGTGCTGCAGCACTGGTTCGATCCACTGCGCATGGGGCTGCTGATCGCCTTTGCCACGCTGGGCGGCTGGTGGGCCTGCACCGTCACCGCGCAGCACATGCGCGTCGCCGACCCGGGCGCCATCGTCTGGGACGAAGTCGTGGCCTTCTGGCTGGTGCTGTGGCTGGCCATGCCGATGGGCTTCTGGGGGCAGCTCGCCGCGTTTGCGCTGTTCCGCTTTTTCGACGCGGCCAAGCCCGGGCCCGTCGGCTGGGCCGACAGCCTGTTCAAGGGCTTTGGCTGGCGCGGCGGCTGGGGCATCCTGTTCGACGACTTCGTCGCGGCGTTCTGCACGCTGCTGGTGTTGGCGCTGTGGAGGTTCTGGGCGTGAACGCCAAGGAACTATTAAATAAGGAGCTACCAGCGCTTGCCAGCCAAGGGCTGGAGGCCGATTTGGCGCATATTTCAGCGCAGCTGCTAGCCCGGGGCTGGATGCTCGCCACGGCCGAGAGCTGCACCGGCGGCCTGGTCGCCGCCGCCTGCACCGAGATCGCGGGGTCGAGCCAGTGGTTCGAGCGCGGCTTCGTCAGCTACTCCAACGCGGCCAAGACCGAGCTGCTCGGCGTTCCGGCCGCGCTGATCGAAGCCCACGGCGCCGTCAGCGAGCCCGTGGCGCGCGCCATGGCCGAGGGCGCGCTCGCGCATGCGCGCGCCCAGGCCAGCGTGGCCGTCACCGGCATCGCCGGCCCCACGGGCGGCAGCGCCGACAAGCCCGTCGGCACGGTGTGGTTCGCCTGGTGCGTGGCCGGGCAGACGCGCAGCGAAAGGGTGCGCTTTGCCGGCGACCGCGCCGCCGTGCGCCAGGCCACGCTGCGCCATGCGCTGGCGCGGCTGGCGGGCTGGTTGCAGGCGCCGGCGTAGTCCGACGGGGCCGTGCCACCGACGGCATACCGCGTCCTGCACAGAAAACAGTCAAATCGGCCTGAAACCCTTGATGCACCTGCGCAGCAGCTATGCTTTTTGCGAAGGCAGCAGCGCAGCATCAGGCGGCCCCGCTGCCCAGCCGGTCGATCAGCACCGCGCTGGCCGCGTTCAGGCCCACCACCTCGACCGTGCAGCCGTGGTGGCGCAGCCGCTGCACCACCTTGTCGAGCGCGGCCACGGCGGTGACGTCCCAGAAATGCGCGTGCGAGACGTCGATGCGCACATTGCGGCGCTCGGCACCGAGCACGTCAAAAGCCTCGATGAAGGCGTCGGCCGAGGCGAAGAACACCTGGCCCGAGACGCGCCAGGTGCGCGTGCCGCCACGGTCCTCGCAGCGCACGTCCAGCATGCGCGAGACCTTGAACGCGAAGAACACACCGCTGAGCAGCACGCCCACGGCCACGCCCGCCGCCAGGTTGTGGCTGGCGAGGGTGGCGACCACCGTGGCCAGCATCACGGCGCTGGACAGGTGCGGGTGGCGCACCAGCGTGCGCAGCGATGTCCAGTCGAAGGTCTCGGCCGACACCATGACCATGATGGACACCAGCGCAATCACCGGCACCTGCGACACCCAGGGCTTGAGCGCCACCATCAGTACCAGCAGGAATACACCGGCGAACAACGTGGACAGGCGCCCGCGCCCGCCGTATTTGACGTTGCCCACGGCCTGGCCGACCATGCCGCAGCCGGCGATGCCGCCGAAGCAGCTGGCGGCGATGTTGGCCACGCCCAGGCCGACGCACTCGCGGTTCTTGTCGCTGGGGGTGTCGGTCAGTTCGTCGACCACGGCGGCCGTGAGCACCGATTCGAGCAGGCCCACCATGGCGATCGCCAGCGCGGGCAGCAGGACGATGCGCAGGGTCTCGAGCGACGCCGGCACTGCGGGCAGGCCCCACACCGGCAGCGCATCGGGCAGCTGGCCCAGGTCGGCCACCGTGGGCAGCGCCAAGCCCAGGGCGGACGACAGCACGCTGAGGACGACCACGCAGATCAGCGGCGACGGAATGGCCGTGAGCGCGCGCCAGCCCAGCAGCGCGCCCAGGCGCGGCAGGCCGTAGATCAGCGCCAGGCCCAGCGCCAGCAGGGCCCAGGTGGCAATGCCCGCGCCGGCCAGGTGCGGCAGCTGGGCCGAGAAAATCAAAATCGCCAGCGCATTGACAAAGCCGGTGCGCACCGAACTCGAGACAAAGCGCATCAGCACGCCCAGCCGCAGCAGGCCAAACAGCACCTGCACCGCGCCCGCCAGCAGCCCGGCGGCAAACAGGTACTGCAGCCCGTGCGACTGCACCAGGGGCGCGGCCACCAGCGCGACCGAGCCTGCTGCCGCCGACACCATGGCCGGGCGCGAGCCCGTGAACGCGATCACGAGGCTGATGACGAACGAGGCGAACAGGCCCACCGACGGGTCGACGCCCGCGACGAAAGAGAACGCGATAACCTCGGGGATCAGCGCAAACGTGGCGACGGCGCCGGCCAGCAGCTCGCGCGGAATGCTCGGCGCCCATTCGGCGCGCAAGCGGGTCAGCAAGGGGGAGGTCATGGAACAGCAACGCGCCCGAAGGCGCGTGAAAGGGAAAAAGCATCAAATCGGGCGAAAGCGCCCGTCCAGAAAGCGTACCAAGCTATTTAAAGCATAGCGTTGCGCGCCCCCTGGACTGGGGCCGCGCAGCGCTCAGGCGCCGTGGCACTTCTTGTATTTCTTGCCGCTGCCGCAGGGGCAGGGGTCGTTGCGGCCGGGCTCGGGCGCCTTGCGCAGGGTCTCGACGCGCGGGCCCATGCTCTGCCAGAGCTGGCGCAGGTCGTAGACGGCCCAGATGGCCTCGCCGAACAGCTCCACGCGCGCCTGGCTGGTGCTGGGCGGGCCGTCCTCGGCGTACATGCTGACCTCGGGCTTGCCGGTGTCGTCCTCGGTCAGCGCGACGATGCTGCCGAGCGCGTCGTCGAGCCACTGCGCTGCCTCCTTGTCGCGCGGCGCCTGCCACTCCTCGGGCCAGTTTTCGACCGCGAACATGAAGCCCAGTGCCCACACCTGGGCAAACGACGGGATCTCCTGCCCCTCCATCTCGGCGCGCTCGTCCTCGGGCAGGCTGGCGATGGCGCCGCGCATGTCCATGACTTCGGGCTCGAAGGTGCGCTCGTCGTCGAGCTTCTCGACCGGGGTGTCGAGCGCCAGCACCACCTCGTCCCAGCGGCGCATCCACAGGTCCAGGAACTGCGCCTGCTGCGCGGCGTCGGCAAACATGGGCAGCAGCGGCAGGGCCTCGCCCTCGGCCACTTCGACGGGCTCGCCGTCGCCCAGCAGCATGGGCAGGTATTCGCCGGGCGGGATGGCGCGGCGTGTGCAGACCAGCGCGGTCAGGAAGCCATCGCAGAACTCCCACTGCGGGATCTCTTCGCTGCGCGTGCGCAGCTCGTCAAGCAGGGTGTCGAGGGCGTCGAGCTCGTCGGCGCCAAGGGCCGGCGCACCGGCGGCGCGTTCGGCAGTGTCCGGGGTGCGTTCATTCATGGGGGATTCCGATCATCGGTCAAAGGCTTCTATGATGCCCAAGGGCAGCGCCATGCGGCGGGCCCGCGGGGACGGCGCGCCGGGCAGGGCCCGTGCACGGCGGCAAGTGTAGTCCTGCACACCCCTGCCATCCCCCTTGTCAACCACCCAGCGACCTGTTGAAGCGCGCCGCGATATTTGAGCACGCAGCGCTGAGATAAATCGGATGCTCTGCATTTTCTCTCAGTGCAAGAGAATTGCGGATATGGACCCCCATCATGACAACGGAGTGCTCGCGCTGATCCGGGGCGAAGAAATCGCCGCGGCCTCGCAGCGCCTGCCTCAGCCCGAGCAAGGCCTGCCGGAGCGAATGACCGTCGATGTCGACTTGCTCCAGCACGGCCGGGTCAGGATCACCTTTCGGCTGACGCTGCACAAGCGTGGCAAAAGCCGACACTGGTTCTGGACCGCAGTACACGCCGAGCAGCTGACCTGAGGCTCAGAACAACCCTGCGGGCTCGGCCGCCCTATCCCAGTTGTAGATCACCAGCTCGCCGCGCTCGACCCGGTTGGCGCCGCCGCCCACGGTGTAGTCGATCTTGAGCGCCTCCATGTCGTAGCCTGCAAAGCACTCCCGGATGGCCGGGTGGTCGTTGATGCTGATGACGGCCTTGCCCTTGATCGCGCGCAGCTTGCTGGCCATCAGCTCGTACTGCTCCCAAGGGAACGGCACGCCATAGCCCTCGGTCTGCCAGTACGGTGGGTCCAGGTAGAACAAGGTGTGCGGGCGGTCGTAGCGGTCGACGCAGGCCGCCCAGTCGAGCTGCTCGATATAGGTGCCGCCCGCCAGGCGCAGGTGGGCGGCACTCAGGTTTTCTTCGATCCGCAGCAGGTTGATCGACGGCGCCGTGGTCGCGGTGCCCCAGGTCTGGCCAGACACGCGGCCGCCAAACGACTCCTGCTGCAGGTAGAAAAAGCGCGCCGCGCGCTGCACGTCCGTGAGCGTCTCAGGCCGGGTCTCCTGCAGCCACTTGAACACCTGACGCGAAGAGATCGCCCACTTGAACTGGCGCACGAACTCTTCAAGGTGGTGCGTGACGACCCGGTACAGGTTGACCAGGTCGCCGTTGACGTCGTTGAGGACTTCGACGTCAGCCGGGTGGCGCGCGAAGAACACGGCCGCGCCGCCCGCGAAGACCTCGACGTAGCAGCTATGGGGCGGGAAGCGGCTCAGGAGCAGCTCGGCGAGGCGGCGCTTGCCGCCGATCCAGGGAATGATGGGGGCCATGGGTGGGTCCGTTTGCGTTTGACGCTCCATGGCGCTCAAGGGTGGGGCTCTGGGCCCTCAGCGAATTGATGGCCCCGCAGCGGGGGCACTTGATGGTCAGCCGGGTGTAGACACCCTCGCCGAGTTTGCGGCTGCATGCGCCGCACCGTATTTCTTCCATTTGCAAGCCTGTTTCTCTGTGCGAAAACTCTGATAGGCTCGGCCGCACTCTGTACAGGGTGGCGGGCCTTGCCGGCTTGCAGGCGTGTTCTGCGGGTTGGGGCTTGGCCAGGTGTTAGCGCACCTGGGCAGGTCGCCCGTCTTTTTTTGTGGTTACGCCTCCCCTTCGACGTATGTCAGCGCTGGCGCGGGGCCATCGATCACGCCATCGCGCACGAAAACCCGCTGCCCCACGGTTGCCTGGCCACGCGCCTGGATGACTCCGCCGCCTGGCAGCATGATCGTGGCCACGCCAGCGTCGACGGCTGTCACCTCGCCGCTTTGCAGCGGCCGCTTGGGCAGCAGGTCCAAGAATTGACGGTAGATGTTAGGCATGGGTCTCCAGCTTGATGGTCTGGCGCAACTTCGGGAAGCTCCAGTCGATGGACGTGCTGCGCACGATGCCCATGACGGGCCTGTCGCCCAGGTAGCGCACAAACTTGCCAGGCACGATGACGCCGGTCTCGGGCAGCACCTGCATATTGAGGGTGACGTGCTGTTGGCGGCCGGTGTTTGACAGCTCGGCCACGCCGCGCTGGCGGTGGACCACGGCGTCTGTGATCAGTGCGTGGGTGACCTGGGGAGCGATCACATCGCCCGCAGTGCCGGCACGTGTGAATGGGCCGAACACACCAGCACCCACACCGCCAACGAACACCCGGTTGTAGGCGGGCTGGTCGATGTACTCGGTGCCCTCGACCTCGGCCGCGTCTGCCGGGATCTCGAAATCGGGGCTGATGCTGCCCCAGTCCCACGGCGCGGCCGGGTACCTTGGCAGGATGCGCAAGACGGAATCCGTGGGGTGCGGCTGCACGTAGCCGCCCGCTGCGGCTGCTATGTCGTTGATGGCGTCGATGTAGCTGCCCTGCATGGCCCAGGCGCCGGCCGGCACCAACCAGTCCTGCAGGTGCCAGTCCACCGCCCAGCCAATGCCCACGCCGTTGACCGTGAGCACGTCGGCCATGAGCTGCTGGGCCGTGCGTGCGGCCGATGGGTTGCCGAAAGGCATTGCTGGCGCATACGGGCCGCTGAGGATCGAGGCCTTGCCTCTGCCAGAAACGCCCCAGCGCGTGGGGTTGAAGCGCCGGTCGCGGGTGATGCGCTCCATGCGCAGGCGGAACTGCTGGCCGTTGACCATGATGGCCAGCTCAGCCGGGTCACCGTGATTGACGCGACCCAGGTAGTCAGCGGCGTCGTGGTGCAGCGATGCCTGCCAGCTCCAGGTCCACGATTGGTAGTCGAGTGACATGCCGAAGCTGTGCGCGCGCAATTCGGCGCCGGTGTCCACGCGATGGAGAGTGATGTTGTTGAGCACTATGTAGACCCTTTGGAGAGGAACAACGACGCCCGATTCGGGCTCGGGCTGTGGGCCGGGGCCGTGCCGCTCGCAGATAAAAACCAACCCCGTGTCGCTCGACCAGAGGGCGTCGAACAGCAGGTGCGGATCGGGCAGGTAGCACGGGTCTATTTCTGGCAAGACCGGGATGCGACTCCACTGGCCTGCGGGCGGGCGCATAGCGTTCTCGTGGCGGGCGCCGAACCCCTTGTTGAGCCACTGGGCCGGCCCCTGCCGGCTGGTGATGCCTTTTGGCGCCTCGGGCTTTGCCACTTGCCAGCGGGTTGTCCGCAGGGGGCGGCGGTCCGGGAGCCCGTCTTGATGGCGCTGCCGCAGGAGCGGGGTCTGGGCCTTTTCGGCGTTGGCGAATGCCTCGTGCAGCACCGCGCGAATGGAGCGCTGCGCATCTTCGTACAGCGCATAGGCGCTTGCCAGGGACCGCAGCGCCGACTGGTGGGCAGCGGAGGTGCCTATAGGCGTGCGGGCGGTGGTGCCGATGATGCCCTCGGTGTAGGCCGGCACGGGCTGCGCCGGTTGCCAGCGCGGGGCGGTGCCTGCGGGGGTCGCGTCGGTGTCCTGTGCGCGGTGCTGTATGCCGGATTCCAGGCTATCGGAGGGCGTCCAGGGGGCGCGAGACTGCCCCACCGTGGGGCGTTCCGTGTTGGACAGATACGCGGCGGCAAAATCCGCGACCAATGCGGGTTGCGGGAGGACGCTCGCCAGGGTGACGACATATGCCTGCCGCACGTCGATGCGCCCGGTCAGCTTGGGTGGCGGCAGGACTGCAGCAATCGATGCAAGGGTGTCCGGAATACCGAGCAGCACGCCGGCCAGTGTCGGCGGCGGAAGTACGCCTTCCAGGTGGGCGTTGACGGTAGCCGGTAGCGAGGTGTCCGTGAGACCAAAGACGAGTGCGACCGGCTGCCCCGTAGCAGGCAGTTGCGAAAACAGCAGGTCGACAGACGCCATGGCTTACCCCAGTACGCCAGAAGCCAAGTGCACGGAGCCCCCTGCATAGAGCTGAGTGGTGGCAAGACGAAGGGTGGCCGTGCCGGTGGTGTCGGACACGTCACAGTCGAACAGCAACGCGGTGCCGGCCATCACCCGCGCCCACAAAGCCTCGCCTGTGGACATGATGAGGGCGTCGGGAACCACTCCCAAGGTCAGCTGGCGGTCCGCGATAGTGCCCGCGGGCTTTGGCAGGGTGAAGGTTGCCAGTGGCGACCCGCCAGGCGCGTCTCCTGTAGCGGGGCGCACCGTGGCATAGATGTCGATGGTCGCACCTGTGGCCCCGGAATTCAGCGCTGTCAACGTGGCCTGCAACGCCGCCGCCGCACGGGCCTCTGCGTGTGTGGTCGAGAGGGTGATCATGGGGCCGCCTCGGGCAATATGTTGTCGGCGCCCACCGCACGGTAGTTGCGCGCGTAGTCGTAAGCGATGACCGTGTACGCATAGCCCGGGTTGATGTCGGTGAACTCGTAGGCGCCGGTTACCGCATCGCTCCAGGTCTCGCGCACGAGCATGCCGTCCACGTCGCGGTGCAGGCGCACCTTGCGGCGCAGCGGGGCGTTCGGCGTGCCTTTTTCTTCGACGGTGCCGGTGATGCGGCCGGGGCCGCCATGGATGTAGTCGCGCGACTTCTGGACACTCAGCAGCACGGGTCCACTGTAGGGCGCGGCAGCGCCCGCACTGGGTACGACCTGGATACCGAGCAGGATGACTGGGGCGGCGATTTCGGCCATGGTGCTTACCGCCAAGGGCCGGTGATGTCGAAGAAGCCCCGCCCGCCGCCAGGGGTATTGACGTTGAAAACAGAATCTGCACACACGGCATAAAAGTGCCGCCCTGCCAAGGTCACCCTGTCGCCAGGGGCAAACGAAGCGTTCAGGTTGGACTGCGGTACGTGATACACACCCGGTAGAACACCGCGAAGTACCGACGCATCGCCGGAGAGTGCGCCCTCCATTAAGAGAATGTTCGAAAACCGCAAGCCACCGTCGGTGGGCAGCGGAAATCTACCCAGCGTTCCGTCAAGGCCCGAGTAAGTAGTGGGGGATCCGCAGACGGGTGGGGCAAACGCCGACACCGCCCCTCCTAGCCCGGTATATGAGCGCAACCACCTGGTAGCGGCGCCTGATTGATTGGCGTTAAACACGCTACCTGGAGCCGCCGACTGACCGGGGGCAGAAGCAGCAGAAAATATTACGGTCGCAAAGGCGTCGCCGCTCTTGTAAGCTGTGGGCTCACCAAAAAAATAGGCGCCCTGACCCACCCGAACAGTTTGGCCGACACTGCCAATAACAGGGCAGTAATACAAGGCGCGCCCATCGGCAAACACATTCCATCGGGCGGCGTTGGCACTGGCTGCCTCAGATTTCGCCCAAAAACCGCCCGCGGCAGACTCTGCCACGGTGGGTGCCGGACCAGTACCAGCGTCCACCCCCGTCATGTTTTCGTAGGCGCGCACGTTTGCGTTGATGGTTCCGGTGTCGTTGATCCACAAATGCGCTCCACGGCTTGTGACGTCGAGGCTCTTGAAACCGGCTGTGTTCGTGCCTGGAAACTTTTTCTCCCACCCGGCCGGCGCCGTCTTGACCGTGATGGACCCCGTCGCCGTGCCGTCTGCTGCGGCGGTGGCGAACTTGATTTCGGTCGGACTGGCGAAGGTCACGCGCTGCTCGCCATTGAGGGCCGTGAGGGCGCCTGTGACACCGCTGACAAGTACCACGCTGTTGAGCAGATTGGGGTTTTTGGCGTCGCTGGCCAGCACGAGCGTGGCCACGCCGCCCGTCACCACCAGTGATGTGGCCGAGCGCAGGCCAAAGCCTGTGCACAGGCAGGCGTCGAGCAGGCTGAGGAGCGAGCCGGCCACGCCGTTGAGCACGGGGGCACCGGGGAAGTCTTCGCGGAAGAATTTGACCGAAGTATCTACGGGGGACGCCATAAATTTTCTCCTATGGAATTAGTGGCAAAAATTAGGGGCGGTCCACGTCGCCGCGAACCAGCAGGGTGAAGCTGTCGTCTTGCACCGATTCGGCGCCCTGCTGCACAGTGCGGACCACCCACACCGGAAACATCGCTCCCACGGTGTTCATCCGCACGACATTGCCTGCGGCCCAGCCCGTTCCCCAGCCCAGGGGCGACATGGAAAAGTAGGGGGTGTTGGTCGCCGGGTTGAGCGGGGCCGTGGTCGTGTTGATGCTGCCGGTGCCCACCACACCCACGTGCTCGCCGATGATGTCGAAGCTGGTCGAGTTGGTGAAGCGCAGCGCCCAGCGCTCGGTGACCGCGCCGGCGTTGGTGACCACCACAGGGGCCAGAACATCGTTGTAGCTGGCAACGGCGACGTTGCCCACCACGGTGTCGGACCAGGTGACCCCATCCCAGGAGGTTTGGTCGAAGAAGACGCTGACGCGGGATTTGAGATCACCGGCCATCAGGGCGCTTGACACATGTGAGCCGGACGCAGGATAGGCGTGCGTGAGCGCTCGGGTGAAGCTGATTTCGCCGCTGATCTGCACGTCGCGCACCACCGCCATGTCCTCAATGCGGTGCTCGATGGTGACGGGCTGCTTGTAGCTGGTCACGTCCGTGAACGCGACCTTGCCGGCGTCCAGGTCGGCGGTGTAGCCCGTGTTGATGACCTTCTTGTCGCTGCCCAGCACCCGCACGCGGCTTAGGCGCACCCGAGCGCAGTCGATGGTCTGCCCGTTGCTGACGGAGGCTGTGATTTTGCCGGTGTGCCCCACGACCGCGAAACCGCCGGGCCGGAAGATCGGCACGCGGCCGTCGCTGGGCAGGCGCACCGGGTCGATGCCCAGCAGTTCCGCGTTGAGCGGCAAGTAGCTGTAGGCCACGGCGTTGTAGCGCAGGGAGTTGAGAAGCACCAAGTCGCGCGGCAGCGATGTGAGCCCCGCGATGCCCAGGCCCGACAGGTCGGTGTTCATGCTTTGCGGGCCGTTCGGATCGACAAAGTAGAGCCGCACCAGACCGAACTCGTAATCGACGAGCCCCTTCACGCGCGTGCCGTTGATCTTGCCGTCCACGCCCGCCGTGATGTTGAACGTCGTGCCATCCTGCATGGTCCCCAGCACCGACAAGCTGCCGGGGCGAATCGGCGCGGTAGCCGTGCGGAACACGGTCTGGAATGCGGTGTACGGAGACGCCACGCCCTCTGCGGGCGGAACCAGCAGGCCGCGCCAATCTTTGATCTCCGGGTCGCTGCCTTGCCCCCAGGCGACCAGAGACACCCGGCCAATGGTGCTGGCGACGGAGCCCACCTGCGTGCCCCCGCCACTCGCCGGCGACGGGTTCACCATCACGGTATCGCCCGCCATCTGCCGGTACTCGTCGCTGCCAATGCGAAAACCCGCGCCGCGCAGTACGCGGTTGGGCAGCGTCGGTACGCTGACGCGCAGCTCGGTGGCAAGGGCGCCTACCGAGTCGGCGTTGGGCACTGCGCTTCCGTGTCGAACGGGGATCGATTGGTTCGGCGCAAGGGTTGTGGACGAACCCTTTGCGCCGGAATACATGGACCAGTAGGTCCAGTACGTGGTATTTGCTGCGTAGCCTTCAGACATGGTGTTCAGTACCCTTGGACTTGCGGGCCAAAGCCAAAGCTCGGCAGGTTGGAGGGGATGGCGAGCGTGAAGCGCCCTGTGGCGTAGTTGATCGTTCCGCACTCGACGCCGCCGCCGCTGGCGGTGAAGCCCGAGGCCATGTACAACTTGCCTGCCCGGTCAAAAAAGTTCCAAGATTCCAGCTCAGTGCTTTGCCCGGGCAGGTAGCGGCTGTACGACTGCCAGGTGTAGACACGCTCGATCAGGGCGTTAAAACTCACGCTGCCCGGCGTGATGTTGGTTGCGCCGATGTCGCCGCTGCTCAGGTCCACGTTCGGTGAAACCAGGCCGGTGTTGGACGTGGTGTCCAGCAGCAAAGGCGTGCCCGGGAGCGGCAACACATTGGGGCTCACGCGCACCACACCCGCTGAGTAGTCCACGGTGCCGGTGGCGTCGCCCGTCAGGTGGCCCAGGCCGTCGTCAATGGCCACTTTTGCGCCGCCATGGCTCCAGCCCACCATCACAGAGCCGGGCGCGATGGCCTTGCTGCCCTTTTCCTCGGTGATGAGTCCGTCGGTGTTGATGGGGATGTAGGCTTTGCCGTTGTTGGCGAGCGGCGCCGTGGAGGCAGGGAACTGCGCCACTGCGGAGTACGCCTGCACCACGAGTGCACTGCCCACGTCGGGCAAGGCGCCCAGCGTGACGACGATAGACCCAGTGGTGTAGTTCACGGTGCCGGCGCCGTAGCTGGTGTCCGTTCCCGAGAGCTTGCCGGCACCGTCGTCGCGCAGGGTGTACCAGCGGCCTTGGGCCAGGTAGGCAATGCTGGTGGTACGCGGCAGCGGCGCAGTCCCCAGCGTGAAGGCGTAGCTCAGACTGCGGCCCTCGGCCGTGATCGGCACCAGGGTCTGCTCGGAGACCATCTCGGGCAGCGCGGCCGGCACAAAGGTGACTGCGAAACTCAAGGCGGACGAGCCGAACACGGGGGTCGAAAGTGTGACGATGCCGTTCGCATAGTCCACGGTGCCGACCTGCGCGCCTGCGTTGACCAGGTTTCCACCCCGGTCTGTCACGGTGATGCCCTGCCCGGTGATGGACAGAGTGCCCGGGTAGATCGGGCCGCCCACATGCAAATTCTGCGACGGGGTGAAGCCCAGCGTGAGCGTGCGGGTCAGTGGCCCGCCCGTGGCGACCAAGGCGGTGGCGAGCCCGTTCATGCGGATGTCGCTCAGGGGCGTTTCGGTCTGCGCGCTCGGCACCAGCTGCGTGTAGATCGAAGAACTTTTGACGGTGAAGTCGCCCAGGGCCGCAGCCTGCGTGAGCGGCACCACGCCCACATAGGTGCCGGCGTCGGCCACCACCGTATCGCGCACCTTGGTGCCATTGACCAAGCGCGTGAAGGTGCGCGAAGCCGGCGAGCCCGGCAGGTCAAAGCGCAAGGCGTCACTGAGGTCCATGGTGACGATGGCGGCCTTGTAGTCTTTGTCCGCGTCGTAGGTGAAGGTGCGCTCTACCGAAGACACCTTGGTCGCGCGCACGTACTGCTCTTTCTGATTGGGCAGGCCTTCGTTGGCCACCAGCACCAGGGTCTGCCCCACGTTCGGCAGCACATCGGTGGGCCGCTGGAACAGCTGAATGACGCGCTGCCCTGCGATGTGGTTCTCGTAGAGATACCCGGCCCACTCGGGGCCTTTGTTGAGGTACGCCTCCACGCGCGACTGGGCACCCGCGCGCCGATCAAATGTTTCCTTGGTCGAAAACAGGGTCACCGACACGTTCGGATCGGCGGGCGGATCGGCCACGATGACGTTGGAGCCCAGGTAGGTGTCCCGGCTGTCGGTCTGCACGTGCACGTGCAGCTTGCGCAGGTTGATGCGCCCACCCGCCCGGTCGAGTTCGGAGATGTCCGGGAAGATGGCGTTGCTGGCCCCGTCGACGATGGCCGTGGACGTGGGGGCGCCGCCGCCCTCGGGCACGTCGTCCATGATTTGCGAGGCGACGAGCTTGATGTCGCCGGCGAGGATGGGGGCAGTGGCCATGGGTCAGACTTTCAGAAACTTGAAGGTGGGCACATAGATCAGCTCGGCGGTGATCTCACCGTCCACGAGCTTCCAGATGGGCTGAGCGCTGAAACCGCCTTTGGCGTGGTCAAACATGACCCGGTGCGTGGTGCCGCGCAGCACCAGGTCGAGCTCGATGCCCGGCAAGCTGGCCCAGGCCTGCAGCGTGTCGCACAGTGCGCGGGTGATCCAGGCTGCCGTGTCTGCGCCCACCAGAGTGATCGGCTGTCCAGCCTTCTTGAGTGCCACGTCGACCAGCAGTGCGCCGGTGGTGCCGTAGGCCGTGGTTTGCTCGACCGGGCTCCAGTCGTACTCATCGCTCCACTGCAGGCGGTCGCTGATGTGGGCCGTGGTGCCGTTGTAGGTCAGGGTGATGCTCATATGGATGCGCCTTTGGCCTGGGCGAGCTGGCGCAGCAGATCGATCTCGGTCTGCGCGCTTTGCGCGTCGGTGTGGCGTGTGGTACCCCTGACGACGCCCCAGTCGCCCACGCCGTTGATCGTGACGTTGTTCGTGTAGGTGCTGCCACCACTACCGCCGCTGCCACCGCCGCCAGAAGGCGGGGTAGGCGCTGATGTCGAGTCGTCCTGCTTGTTCGCAAAGATGTGCTGCTCGGCGGCCTTGTGCAGCGCCTGCGTCATCGTGCTGTTCTTTCCGGCGTACTTGATCTGACCGCCGTTGTTGATGTAGGGCACGTTTCCGCTTGAATCGACGAACTCGCCAGAGATCTTTTTTGAAGTCTCTTCGTCCAGGCCGGCCTGTTTGAGCCAGTCCATGATGGCCAGGCGTGTCCACGCAAACTGCGACTCGCTCCCAGGGCGATTGGTGATGCTCGAGGCCGATGTATCTGCGGATTTTTGCGCTGCAGCAGCGGCCAGGAACTGACCTTGAGCTGCGAGCGCTTTGGCGCCAGCGTCGGAATAAGCGGCAGCAAGATCCCTGACAACCGACGTGTGCTGTCGAGCGGCATCGATAGCGACACCGTGCGAGCCAGCTGCACCGGACATTGCAACGAGCGTGGCCTTGCCCGCCGCGTCAACTTCAATCTTGTAGCCACGCGCTGCAGCGTGCGCTTCGACCCATGATGGAGCGATGCCTTTATTCGCTGCGATGGCTTTCTCTGCGGTGGCTTTGAATGCCTCGCCCATCTCGCGCGCGCTGGCCGTGCCGCTGACAGCCAAGGTGTCGTAGGCCTCCTTGGCGTCGACGGCCGCTTTCTTCAACGTTTCGTCGGACGTAATGCCGAGCTGTTTCATCGCCTCGCGCACGCTGTTGATGCCGGGCAATACCCCATCCATAGCGTCTTTGAGGTCCAGGCTCTTTTGTTTGGCCTGGTCGAGCAGGCCGTCAGCCAGCTTGTCGCCCAGTTCTTTGCGCAGCGTCTTGACGCGCGCGATCACGGCGTCGATCTCTGCCTGGTTCTTGGCGCCGTCCAGCATCTTGGCCAGCGCCTGGGCCACCACAGCGCCCGTGTCCACGCCTACGGCCTTGAGCTCGGGCAGCTGGCGGATCAGGATGCTGATGTCACTCTGCGCGTCCTTGAAGCCCTGGCTCATCTTGCCAAAGGCCGCGGGCACATCAATGCCCAGATTCTGTGCCGCCTGCTCGGCGATCAGCCCAAGACCGGTGCGCGTGGCGCGCTCGAAGCTGTCGACCTTGGCGCGCAGGGCGTCAATCTCGGCGCGCGGCTTCTTGGTGTCGATGGCGTCCTGCAGCGCCTTCTTGGCGGCATCCATCGCAACGACAAAATCCGCGCGAAACTTCACCAGCTCGGGGCCGCTGAGCTTGCTGATGGCCTCGGGCATTTTCTGGCGCAGCAGCAGGTCGAGGTCTTCACCGCGCAGCTTGGCGGCTGTCAGGTCGCGCACGATCTCTGCGATGGCAGTGCTGGCTGCAGGCTTTGTATTGATGGCCGTGGCGAGCCCCGACAGTGCGGTGCGCGCATCTTCTGCCGCCTTGGCGATCTTCCCGACACCAGCTGCGCCCTGCGCGCCACCCGAGGCCACGGCCTGGCCTGCAGCAGCGCCTGCGCCACCGAGCTTGCCCAAGCTCCCCACCCCGGCATCGGCGGCGCCGGAGATTTTGGAAGGTGCGTTTTCTGCATCTTTCCACATGCCGTCCAGGATCTGGTCCAACTCCTTGCCACGCGCGATGTAGCGGTCGAATGCCGCGTCGATGGTGTCGCTCGTGAAAATGGCGGCTGCGGCTTCTTTCAGGAAGACCAGGTCGTTGACCAGTGCCTGCATGAAACCCACCAGGCCCACGCCGAGCTTGCGGGCCAGCTCGGAGTTCTCGCGCAGCATCTCCCCGATCTGGAAACCGACTTCAAAGCCCACGGCCGCCACGGTGATGTTGATGACCTTGGGGACCTTCGAGAGCTCCAGTGACATCAGCGATGCAGCCTTGCCTGTGGCCGCCATCTCCACGGCAAATGCGCGCAGCGCCTGCACGCCCTGCACAGCCAGCGCAGCGGTGAGCACTGAGCCGGCACGCGCAGCCACACCGGCCAGCGTGTCCAGGTTGTTGGCCAGGGCGTTGATGCCCTGCGCGGCGATGGAGCTTTGCGCCGCGCCGCCGGTCAGGCCGCCAACGAACAGCGTCCACTGCGTTTGCAGATTCGTGAGTGCCCGGCCCACGGTGAGCGGCAGGGTCGAAAACTCTTTGTCGATGGCCTCGGACTGGCCCTTGAGGGCCTGCACCACCTTGGTGGATGTGAGCTGGCCTTGCTCAGCCAGCGCGCGCAGGGCCCCGACGGGCACGCCAAGCCCATCTGCGAGCGCCCTGGAGAGGCGCGGCGCCTGCTCCATGATGGAGTTGAATTCGTCGCCGCGCAGCACACCCGACTGCAGGGCCTGCACCAGCTGGATGACGGCCGCTTCACTGGCCTGTGCCGATGCGCCGCTGACCTGAATGGCCTGGTTGATCGTTTTTGTGACCCCCAGCGCCTCGGTGTTGGTGATGTTCAGTTCTTTGGCGCTGGCGGCCAGGCGTCCAAACAGTTGGGCCGTTCCGTCCAAACTGCTGTGCGTAGCCTGGGCCACTTCGCCGACACCGCGCACGGAACTCTGCAAGTCGCCCTGTGCGCCGATGGCCAGACGCACCTTGGCTTCCAGGTTCTTGTATTGGTCCGAGACCTCTTGCACGCTCTTGGCGTAGTCCACCACCTTGCTCACGGCAAAGGCGCCGGCAACGGCGCTGGCTACCTGCGTGAGTGCGCCCTGGTAGCCCTTGGCACTGGTGGCGGCGCGGTCGGTTGCCGCGGCGGTGTCGTTGACGGCCTTGGGACCTGCGCCGCCCAGGTCTTTGAGGCGCGCCGTGGCACCGGCCACCGACGCGTCGACCTCGCGCACGCCATTGCGCAGCGCGACCTGCTTTTGCGCCAGGCCGGCGGTCTCGATGTTGTTGTCGGCCAGCGTGCCGCGCATGGCTTGCAGGCGCAGCTGGGCCGCCTGGTAGGCGTCCTTGGTGCTGTTGACCGCCTCGCGGGCACGCCCAAACTCCGCGGTCTGCTTTTTGGTGGGCGCGTCGGTCGCGGCGAGTTCGCGGCCCAGCTGCTGGGCCTTGGCCTGGGCCGCCTCAAAGGCGGTGCCAGTGGACACCGTTTCCTGCTTGATCTTGACGAAGCTGTCGATCAAGCTTTGCTGGCGAGCCATCTCGCCCAGCTGCTGGCGCAGCTGCTCGGCCTGGCGCTTGAACTCGGTGGTTTCTACACCGGCTTTGTCGAGCTCATCAATGACGCGCGTGAGGTTCTCCAGCCCCTCATTGCGTACGCCAATGGTGTATTCAACGCGTTTGTCTGCCATGCCCGCCTGTTTTTTTGAAGATGGAGCGCCCAGGCGCACCTAGTGCGCCTGGGGCGTGCACCCGCATTGCGCGGGCGCGGTCTATCACGCCATGCTGGCCTTGTAGTAGCGGCTGATGCCCACCCCCGTTTTGGTCGAGTCCATCAACACGGTGCCTTCGACGTCGAGTGCGCCGAAGTCCTTGTTGATGAGTGCCAGGCTCTTGGTGATGCCCTGGCTGGCACGCCAGATCTCCACCACCATGGGCTTGCCGCCATCGGCTTCGTTCAGGCCGCCAAAGGTCAGCTCGAGCTCGATAGCGTTGGTGGTGAGCGCCTCGATGGCGGCGTACGCGCCGTAGCTATAGCTGGCCCACAGCTTGTCGGCATAGGCAAGGCCGGCCGCTTCGGGCAGCATGAAAATACCTTCCGGGCGTACCTCGTAGTTGCCTGCGGCTGTGACAGGCGTCGCCGTGGCCTTATCGGCACCCTTCTTCACAATGACTGCCGTGGGCTGGATGTGCTGCAAGCGCAGCAGCCCGCCCAGCGTCGCGGTGTGCGGCTCATCTTCGACCGTGCCGGCCTCAATGGCCTGCGCCGTGCCCAGCACGCCACGCGCCAGGTTGACCACGTTCAGGTCGGCCAGCTTCATCTTGACCAGGACCTCTTTCACGCGGCGCTTCTCCGCGTGGGTGCCGCCGCCCAGCGCGGTCATGTCGTCTTGCTTCTGGACGTCTTCGCTGTGCTCCAGTGCCAGCTCCAGCACGTTGCCAATCGGCATGGGGGCCGTGGCCGAGCCGTAGGGGCGGGCATACACCTGGCCCACGAGACTGCTGGGGCGGTAGACCTTCTTGATGATTTCGACTGCCATGGTGGGCTCCTATTGCGGTTTGCGAAAAATGGTTTCTGCCTCGAAGGCCGAAGGGATGTACTGGTGGCCTGCGCGGTACGAAGCGGGCGGTGGGCTGACCAGCGTCAATGGCCGCGTGGCCCCGGGCACGTTGGCGCCGATCAAAGCGCCCACCACCGTGGCCACAAGCGGGCCTGCGGCTTGGCGTGCCGCCTGGCCGCTGCGCTGCGTAGCCACGTTGCGCACCACCGCAACGGCGTACCACTTGTGCGCCAGCTTCCAGGCGGTACCCAGGTCTTCGGCCATGCGGTAGCCGCCGTAGATCAGGTGCACAGCGGGCGTTTTTTGCGCGCCTTCCTTCACGTCGGCCAGGTCGGCCGACGTGAGCACATGCACGGCGGGCTTCATGCCCTGTACGGCCTGCTGCACGAGTTGCACCAGGTGCGACTCCAGCCCCAGCCAGTTGTTGGCCTCGGAGACGGTTTGACCCTGCGTGCTCATGCATAGCCCCGCGTGCTGTCGTCGGTGATGCGGCGCGGGCTGAAGCCATGGAACACCTCGGCATCGCCGGGCGCATCGCCGGCCACCAGCGTGCCAGGCACGCCGCCCCAGGGGCACGACAGCACCGCCTTGCCTTCGGCTATCTGGCCCAGCTCGCGCTCGGCGGCCTTGTAGCGCAGGTACACCTCGTGCTCGGGCGCCAGGTCGCTGTAGAGGTAGTAGCGCGCCACGTCGCACACCACGCGGGTGAGCTGGGGCGGCGGCACGAACTGCACTGCGTGCGGATCGCCCGGCACTGGCGCGGGCTTGCTGCAGCCCGGCAGCGGCAAGCGGTACACGCGGCCGACAAAGCCGTCGGCAAACGCCTGGGCGTCGGCCAGGGCGCGCTCGGCCTTGGCGGCCTGCACGGCAACGATGTCCGGGTCGGTGAGCTCGATCATCTCGGGCTCGTCGTAGCGGTCGATCATGTCCTGGACGGTGGCGTAGTTCATGGGCGGCTCAGAGTGCTGGCGCTCAGGCGTGCACGTGCTTGTAGAGCTGCACCTCGATCAGCTGGCCGGCAGCCGTGGCTGCACCCAGGGCGCGGCCGCAATGGTCTGCGGCAGTGCCTGTGATGGCCCTGCCGTCGGTGCCCACCTTGACCAGGGCCCCGAACGTGATGGCCGCCTCGGCTTCCACCAGGGCGCTGTAGCCGGTGATGGCAGTCACTGCTTCACCGACATCGGCGGCATGCTCGGTGACGCCCTGGGCATCCTTTGCACCACCAGTCACGCTGGGGTAGCCGCCGTCGTAGGCGATGAAGCGGCAGGCGGCCACGGCCGCCATGGCCACGATAGTGACCGCGTGCGTCTTGTCGTACTGCCGGCCGGTGTTGTTTTGCGATGGCATGGTGTGAGGCTCCTGTGGTTACTTGCGCGCGGGGGTTTTGGCGGCGGCCTTGGCCGGTGCTGCTGAGGCGGCCTTGGCCGGATCTGCTGAGGCGACGCCCTCGCCGTCTGCGGTGGTGACTGCGGTGGCCGTGGATGCCTGTGCCTGCTGCGCACGTTGGCGCGCGGCTTCAAATTCGGCGGCTGTCGCAGCGGCGGCGCGGGCGTCAGCCTTGACCTTGGCAGCAGTGTCGGCAGTGTTCTCGGCGGCGCCGGCCAGCTTCAGCTCGCGCTCGTCGTGCTCGTTCAGGTCGGTCAGCTCTTCACCGGGCTGGATGACGGTGCGCACACCAGCCACCATCACGGCGGTGGCCACCAGGGCAATCAATTTGCTCATGTCGTTCCTTTGAGTGCTTCGGATGGCCCCGCAGGACTGCACTGCGCCTGCGGGGCGTCTCCGGGCCATTGCTGGCCCATCGCGCTACGGTTGTTACTTCGGGTTGGTGAACAAGAACGCGGCGGTGTTGTAGGCCACGTTGGGCTTGCGCTCGTAGGTGGCGCCATAGATCCAGCTCTTGGTGCCGTCCTGAGTGAAGTACGGCGTCTCGGCAAACGGGTGGCCTTCGATCACGTTGGTGAAGCCGAATGCGGGCTCCGCCAGGCTGACGTCCGCGCTGCCACCTCCGGCCATCTTGGGCACATAGGCCAGCACGGCGTTGTTGCCCCAGACGTCGCGGCCGGTGTCGGTTTCGTCGATCCACACCGCGTCGCCCACCACGATCTCTTCGACCTCCAAGATCGACTTGAGCTCGTTGACGCCGGGTGTGCCGATGAAGGTAGAAGGCAAGCGGCTGAGCACCTGCTTGTTGCTGCGCAGCGCCGTGAATGCATCGGCCGACAGAGTGAGGCGATTCGGCCGTTTGCCGATCTTCTTACGGACCACGTCCTTTGCCGCGTCGATGTCGGTTACGGGCGTGCCTGTGTCTGCGGACCACTTCGTGCCGCCTGCCAGGGCCAGCACATGCCCGGCGGCATAGGTGCCCGCCGCGGTGGCGAGCTGGGCTACCTCGATCTCGTAGTCCAGAGCAAGGATGTCGTTGGCCGTTGCCATGGCCATGCGACTGATGTCCAGGTAATTGCCCACGTTGAGCTTGCGGCTCTCGTCGGCCTCACGGATCAGCTCGCGGGGAATTGGGACATCCACCGCGTACTGCTCCACCGCGTATGTCTTGCCCTCGTACTTGATGTTGACGCGCTTTGTGGCGCCACCTGGCGCGCGGCGCAAGTTGTAGCGGCGCAGACGCTCGTCACCCAGTTGGGCCAACATAACGCTGGACAGCGCCTGTGGCAGACGCGGGAAGAGCTTTTCAGCGATGTATGTGCCCTGGCCCATGCCGAGCAGCAGCTTGGTCAGGATGGGGTTTTGCTTGAGCCGGATCTCGGCGGCGGTCATCGTCATGGTGTTCGGTTCCTGTGGGGTTGATGTGCTATCCGCCGATCAGCTCGTGAACGACGCGGTGACGGCGGTGAGCGCTTCGGCGTAGCTCACCTTGTGCTGGCGCATGTAGGCGTCGGCGGCCTGATCGACCTCGGCATCGCTCTTGCCCTTGGCGGCACCAGCCTGTGCTTGGCTGCCGGTGTTGCCTGGTGCGAATTCGCCAAAGTTCACGGCAGGCTTTGCAGCGGCGATCAGGTCTTGCAGCCACTGGGCCGGGCTGACCTTGCGGGTGCTGTCGCCCTCAGCAAACTCGACCGGCTGCACATCGGCCAGCGCGTCGAGCGTCGCTACGGCCATGTCCTTGTCCTTGGGCAGCAGACGCCCCGCTTGCACTTGCGATTCGGCGAACGACACGAAACCTGCCTTGCGGTCGGTGCGCGCCTTTTCGGCAAACGAGGTGGCCTTTTCCTGGGCCTCGGTGGCTGCGGCTTTGTGCTTGGCAGCATCGGCTTCTGCTCGTTCGCGGGCGGTCTTCTCGGCCGCAAGCTGGGCTTGTGCGGCCTCGAGCTGTTCTTGCAGGGTCTTGCTCATGTCGTCGGGCTCCTGGGTGGTGGTGACGGTTTCGGAAAAGTTGACGGCGCCAGCCTGGTCGCCTTCGGAAAACTCGATGTCCTTGAGGCCGGCCACGGCCGGCGGCTGCGCGCCCAAGAAAGCGACGTGGCGCAAGTACCACTTGCCGGGCGTGGGGTTGTTGGGGGCGTGCGGCGGGTAGAAGCTGGCGCTGCGCTTTTTGAAGCGGCCGGCCTGCACCATCTCGGCAAACTGCGGCTCGACCTGGTGCGGCGTGATGGCCAGTGCGCCGGCTGCCGTGCGCGCCACGGCCTTGACCCAGCCGTAGGCCGGCAGGTTGTCTTTGGGGTGGCCCACCGTGAGCGGGGCCTCGCGCAGCGCGGGGCTGTAGCTGGCGGCCATGCCGTCCAGATCGGCCTCAGAAAAGTGGTGCGCTACGCCGGCGTCGTCCAGGTGGCGGCCGGCGCGGAAGATCTCGATGCCGTCCGGGAGCGCGGCGGGCGGCGTGGTGGTAGCGGGCTTGTTGGAAGGCATGGCCGCTACTGTCGTGCGGCAGGGCCTGCCCGGCTAAATCGAGCACTCCACAGATTCACAGCAAAGAAAAAGCCCCGCGCGCGCGTGGCGGCGGGGCTTGGCGCGCGGGTAAGCCGGCGGACGTCAATCCAGCGGCAGCTGCCCCTGGCGCGCGGCCAACTGCTGGCGTCGCCACTCACCCTCGATCTGGCGCACACGTGATTCGGTCAGACCCGTGGCGTCGGCCACCTGCTTGTAGCTGGCACGCTGATCCAGCAGCTCCATCGCGCGGCGGGCCTTGGCGCTGGCAGCCATCATGGCGCCCACAGGAATATACGGCTGCGAGCCACCCAGGTCTTGCGCAATGCCCAGCGTCAGGGCCACCGCTAGGCGCGCCAGTGCCAAAGGCTCCACTGCCTGCGAGCCGGGCGCGGACACCAGCGTGAGGTAGTGGCTGGTGGCCAGATCGCGCCAGGTGTCGGGCCATGCGGGCGGGATCACCCCTTCCAGAGGAGCAATCTTGTCGGCCGTCAGGTCGGCCAGGTCCATGCGTTCAAACATTTCAGTGATCATGCCCACCTCCATGCGCATCTCTGCGCTCTTGCCACGCCTTGAGCGCCTCGATCAGCGTGTCGAGCTGGGCGCTGTTGGCAAAGCGCAGCGCGCTCACGTGTACCGTGCGCTCGACCCAGGCGTTCAGCGCCGGGGCGCTGGTGTTTTGCACCACGCCGTCGCGCCCGAGCTGGTGCCACAGCGCCCACACCTTGCGCTCCTTTGGGCTCGCAGCGGCTTTGACCTGGTCGAACTTTGCGGGTGCGTAGGGGCGCCGCTGCGTGGGCTGCGCCACACCCATGCGCTCGGCCAGTTTTTGCATGTGGTCGCGCACCTGCTGGCGCTCCGGGTCCGTCATGGACTTGCTACTGTTTTTGCCCGAGAGCTGCAGCAGCAGCGCGCGATAGTCGCCGTCGGTGAGCTGCAGCTTCGACTTGAGCACGTGGATGGCGCTGATGTGGTTTGTTGCCATGGCCTTAACCCAGCAGCAGCGGCCCGAGCCACCAGTTCCACAAGCCAACGATGCTGGTGATCAGAAACACGCACTGTTGCGCGAACATGCGCCAGTGCCGGTGGCCCGCGCTGAACGCCAGCCAGCCGATGTTGCTGACCAGGAACGCCGCAAAGCCCAGGCCCGGGTGCACGGCGCTGGCCAGCAGCGCAGCGCCCAACATTCCGGCCGCGGCCGCAGCGGTTTCGATGGCGAGGGCAAGGCGCATCAGACCTCCTTCGCTTTGAGGGCCACGGAGACGCTTTCAGGCTTTGCAGCACCCAGTGCCCCAGTTTTGGTTTTGGGACGGTTTGGGAGGGACTCCTGCGCGTCTGAGGCAGCTTTCGGGCTGATGGCGGCGGCCACATGTGCCAGAAGGCGTGCAGCGTCCGCCCCGGTGGTGCGGATCGTGATGCCCTTGGAGGTTTCGCGCACGGTGATGCTCATACAGCCGCCACGTCCAAGCTGATGGGCAGGTACTCGCCCGTGGCGTCGCTGCGCTCATAGAAGCGGATGTAGGGCTTGGTGCTGGCCGTTTGCATGCTGTCTGCGATGGCATGCATGGCTTGCTTCCAGGCTTCATCGTGGATGGCCAGGCTGCGCAGGCCCAGCACCCGGCCGGTGTTGATCTTGCCCTCCTTGTCGGTCTGGAACGCATGGTTGACCAGCACGCGGATGTTGTCGTTGGCCCCCTCGCTCCAGGCCTGCACGCACTCGTCGATGAGCTCCTTTGCGGCCATGAGCTGCTCGCCAAAGATGATGCGGTCTTGCATCTGGCGCACCAGCTTGAACTTGCCGTCATAGCTGAACAGAGTGACGTTGCCCTTGGCGCCGCCGCTCTTGACGCCGTACTGCTCCATGCTGGTGGATACCAGTGCTGCCACCTCTTGCATGGCGTCGAGCTTGAATCTGCCGAGCGCAGTGGAGCTGGCCTTGGCGAGGGTGCACAGATCGGTGACGACCTGGTGGCGCAGCTTGTCGATGTCTTTAACCTTGGCCTCTGGCACCAAGTTGCCGTGCTGGTCTTGCCAGTAGCCGGGAGGAATGTGCGTGTCTGTTGCCATGTGCAACTCCTTTCAATGAACGGGGGTTGAAGAAATCAGGCTCTTTTTGGTAGCCGAGGCCTGCATAAGCTCGCCCGCATATGCGGTGAGCGCAAAGCCCGCCGCCCCCAGGGCTTCAGGCGGCAATTGCATGCACGTGAAGCGGTGCACCCTGCAGAGAGCCTCCAGGACCAGGAAAGCGTCCTGTTCGCCGGTCAGCGCTTGGACGATTCGGCGGGCCATGGCATCTGCCTGGGCGGAAAACTCGGATTTGCTCAGTTGTTTGTTGGACAAAGTGCTCTCCTGGTCAGCAGCTGAAGCCGCGGCTGGCCACGGCAGCAAAGTCCATCGCGCCACGGCGGGTCGGTGCAAAGCTGGGGGGCGTGTAGGTGCCGGCCATGACGTTGATACGGCGCGGCGGCACCAGATTGGGCGTGGCTGGCGGCGTGGCCACGGCAACGGCCAGCGCTGCGCGCGCCGAGGGGCGCACAAACCACTGCTGCACGCCTTCGCTGTTCCAGCCGAAGTCGAGCCAGCCGCCGGCGATCAGGTTGCTCAGGCGCTTGAGCAGGTCGGGGCGCTTCTCTGCAGGGAACTGCGCGAGCAGCGTCTTCGCGGTGCTGGGACCGTGCGCCCTCAGGTGCGTGACGAGGACCAGGCTCTCGTGGCCCAGGGTTGTTTTGCGGCTCATGCTTGACCTTTCTTCTTGCGTTCGATTTCTTCGCGCATGCGGCGCACGGTGGGGCTGGGGCCTGCAGGTGCTGCCGGCATGACGGGTGCCGGGCGCGGCGCCAGCGCCTGGGCCACGTGCGTGGGTTCGTTGGTGATGGCAGGGCGCGGCCCGGTGCGGCGCTCCTGCTCCTGTTTCTGCTCGGCCGCGGCCTCGTGCTTGTCGGCCAGGGCCGCCAAGATGGCGTACAGGTAGGCATGCCCCGTCATGGGCAGGCTCAGCCGGTCGTTGGCGCGGGCGCTCAGCATCTGCTCGATGGCCTGCGCCCAGGCGGGCAGCGGCGCATCCCAGTCACGGCCTTTGTGGGTGATGGCCTTGCGCTCGATGTCGGGCAGGAGCTGTCCAACCAGGCGCAACTTCTTGGTGTTGGTCAGACGCTGTTTTTCTGGCACGAACAGCGTCAGGTACTGCAGCACCAGGTTGCCAAGCGGCACGCTGATGGACACGAGGCGGTCGAACGTGCGCTCGGCCTCCAAGTGGCCCAGCAGCTGCTCGAAGGTCACCTCGGCGGAGCACACGGGGCAGACCAGGGTTTCTCCACGTTTGCTCATTGCAGGGGCCAGCCTTTCACCTGCGCGAGCGCCGCCAGGAAGCCGACCAGCCCGGCGAATGCCAGCACTCCCATGGCTTGCAGTACCAGGCTGCCCAGGGGGCTGATGCGCAGAGCGCGGCGTGCGCGCCGCGGCTCATGGGCAATGGCACCGGGGGCGAAGTAGAAGCCACCGGGAGGCAGGGCCTCGGTGTCGTGGCTGCACTGCTGGCTGCATTCGGCATTGCGGGGCTCCGACAGGCACACACCCCGCCGGATGCAAAGGCGCGGCGCGTTCATGCGGGCCTCCGCACAAACAGGGCCGAGACGCCGCGCGCGTCCGGAAAGTCGGCCAGGGTTTGCAGCACGGCTTCAAAGCCGTCGGTGAACAGGCCGGTGTAGCGGCTCTTGCGGCCGTCGCCGCGGGTGATGTGGATGCGGTAGATGGCCATGGCTCAGCACCCCGCAATGACCTGGCCGTCGACCTGCGGCCAGCTGGCGCGCGCAGCGGCGTTCATGGCGCGGCACACTAGGTTATTGACAACGAGCGGGTAGCACTCGCTGCGCGCGTCCTGCGGCTTGCCGCCGCGCGGGATATGCACCAGGCGTGCCCGGATGGCGTCGGCTGCATCGGGCGCGAGCACGTCTTCGTATTTGAGGTCGAAGCGCGCGAACTTGTGGCGCAGGTAGCCTTCGAGCTCGCCGTCCAGCGGCTCGAGCTCGACGATTTCGCAGCGCTGGGCCACCTCGCGCACCTCGGCGTTCTGGCTGGAGAGGCGGTCGCGCAGTTCGGGCTGGCCGATCAGGGCCACGCCCACCAGGCGCTGCATGCCGTCCTTGAGCTCGATGAAGCGCTTGAGGTGCTTGAGCGTGGCGCTGGGCAGGCAGTGGGCCTCTTCAATGACCAGCAGGTGGCGGCGGCCCGCACGGCGGCTGGCCTTGAGCAGCTCGTGCACCTGGCGAAAGCGTGCCTCGGGGCTGCTCTTTACCTTGAGCTGGGGGTCGAGCGCGGCAGCGATGGCTTCGGCAATGTGGCTGCTCTTGAGCGTTTTGCCCTTCTGGTCGTTGGCCTCCATGGCCAGGACGTAGGGGCGGATGATCACGATGTCGCGCTTGTCGGCCTTGATGCGCTCTTCGAGGTCTTCCGCCAGCGTGCTCTTGCCCGCGCCGCTCTCGCCCACCACGGCCACAAAACCGTGGTGGTTTGCGCAGTCGGTGAGCGTGGCGCGCACATAGCGCACGCTGGCGGTCTGGAACACGTCGTCGGGGCTTTGCACGTCGTCCAGGAAGGGGTTGCGCGGCAGCGCAAAGTGCTTGCGGGCTTCGGGGCTCAGGGCTTCGTTCTGCAGTAGCATGGTTTCCTCCTCGGGGGTTTCGGTTGGTTTCGGGACTTCAGGGGCGGCCTCGGTGGGGTACGAACCCACCGGGGCCAACTTCTTTTTGCTCGCCATGACGAGCGCTGCGCGGCATGCCGTGAGCTGCTTTTGTGTCAGCCCACGCGCCACCAAAAAGGCATCGATTTGCTTGCGCGCCTGCTGGGCACTGCGCGCCGGCCACTCGCCATGCGCCACGATGCGGCTGACGGCCGAGCGTGAGAGACCCGTGGCACGGCACAGGTCGGACTGGGGGATGGCGAACTCCACCAGCAATGCAGAAAAGCTCATGCCGCACCCCCTGCCACTACGCGCAGGCCGCTGCGCACCGTGAGGCGCGCCTGCAGGTCCTGCAGCTGGTCTTCGGGCACGCCTTCGGGGTACCAGGCGCGGACCTGGGCGCTGGTTTCGCGGCTCATCGTCACGCCCAGGCGCACCAGCGCAGCCGAGGCTTCAAAGGGCGAGAGCAAGCGGGCTGGCAGGGGCGTGTGGCTGGTGGTGATGGCCGGTGCCAAATCGGTGCCCCGGCGCGGCATGAAGGTGCGCTCGGGCGCCTGGTCGATGACCTTGCCGGGATCGATCCGGCCGCCGAAAGGCGTGGCCTTGGCCTTGCGCTTGACCTCAGCTTCGGCGTCGGTGGCAGCGTCGTAGGCAAAGCGATCGACTTCTTTGCGGTTGCCCTCCAGCTGGGTGTCTGCCGGGCGCGCCCAGTCCTCGCCGATCACGTTGGCATCGTCGCGGAAACCCGCGTCGTTGCGCACGACCAGCGGGATGCTGTGCAGCACCTCGTTGCCGTCCTCGTCGGTATCGACCACCATGGCGGCATCCGGCACCCAGGGGTTGAGGGTGATGTGCAGCTTCTCGCCGACCATCACGTTCGGCACGCCGCGCACGTCGAACTCGCGCCCCTTGTACGAGACGACGAGGAAGTCGGTGACCTTCCGGGCCTCTGGCGTCTCCGTGAGCAGCGCCTGGCATACCTCGACGGGCGGGGCCACGCGCAGCTGCTCGGCGGTGATGGTCATCCACTGGTCGTAGCGCGCCTTGCCGTGGCGGCTGTGGATCTTCGTGGCGTTGAACCAGCGGGCCCAGCGCTGCGCCTGGGCGTTGAGCTCGGCCAGGTCGCGCACGGGGCGCAGGCGCAGGCCCGACTCAAAGCTTCGCTCGATCAGGTCGCGGGCTTTCTCGACCTGGCCGGTGGCGCGGGCGTTGCCAGGGGCGTGGGCAATGGTCTTGACCTGCAGGCGCCGGGCAAGGTTGGTGAACAGGCCGCTGGTGTTGGCGCTGCCCATGTCCATCATCAAGATGAAGGGCACGCCGTGGAACGGGTCGCCTTCGCGCTTTTGGATGGCAGAGATAAAGCACTCGGCCAGGTTGGTGCCACTCTCGGCGCCCATGACGTACTGCACGTATATGGCCGAGCTGTTGTGGCAGGTGATTTCGTAGCTCCACACGCGGTCTGCCTCAATGCGTTTGAGGTTCGCGGGCTTGTTCTTGTAGAACTTGTCGCGCTCCATCACCTGCAGGCCGCTCTCGGCCGGGGTGCGGGCATTGAGGTAATACAGCACGCACAGGCTGGCATCGATTTGCCAGACGTGGTTGGGGTGAAGACTCTTGAGCTCGACGGCGGGCGCCGGGCGGTTGAGCTGGTCGGGGTGCAGGTTGTAGTGGCGCAGGGCGCGGGCTATGGCCGAGTCGCTGAGCGACGCCACCTCGCCGGTGGCGGGGTCCACACGCTCGGCGCGCACCTCGCCGTTGGCGCGCATCACGTCCACGGCTTGGCCGATGGACATGAGGCGCTTGTTGGTCTTGCGGTGGCTGACCATGAGCGCGGCGCTGATGGCAATGGCCTCGTCGCGGGTGAGCGAGACATCGCCCGCATCGCTGCGTTTTTTGCGTTCAGGTTTCACGGTGATTTTTCCCAGTTGGCGGTGCAGCGTGGCGGCGCTCATGCCGAGCTCGGCGCAGGCCGCCGTGTAGATGGCCTGCTTGCCGCCGCGTGGGGCCGCCTGCGCGGCCTGGCGCACCTGCACCAGGCGTTCGACGATCACGGGGTTGAGCGACATGAAGGATTCGGGCCTATGTGCTCACTTGCCCCACTGCGCCACTTCGGCGGCCAGCTGTGCGTCTGCAGCGTTCGATACATCGGGCAGGTTGAACTCCTCGCGCAGCGCGTTGAGGTCGGCTTGGATCTGCCCAATCAGCCCGGCCATGAAGACCGATTTGTTGGCACCGTCGGGGGCATCGTTGAGAGCGACGAGCGCCTGGCGCACGCCGCCGCGGATGGCACCCATGGCATCGCGCGTGATGGCCGTGGCCTCTTTCATGGTCTGCTCCAGAGCTTCGTCGGCGGGGAGCGTTTCGATGCGCTTGACCTGGGCGCGCAGCTTGTCCATGGCGGCGTTCTTGTCGGAGAGCACCTTCTCGACCGCTCCCTTTTCCTCGCGCGCTTCGCGCAGCGCAGTGCGCAGCTCACTGGCGCTCATCTTTTCGACTTCGTCCATTTCGGCCAGGTTTTCGAGCACGTCGTCGTCGTGCGTGACCAGTTCCAGGAAGGCGCTGGCGCTTTTGACCTGAGTGCTCAAAAGTGCCAAATTGGCACTTTTCGCCGTTTTCGTCGCTGCCTGCATAAAGCGGTACGCCGTGCGGCGCGAGAATCCAAGCAGCCCTAAACGCTCATCAAATTCCCCGCGAGGCGTCAGTTCGCGGAGCACCAGCAGGCGCTTGCCCGTTTCCAGAATGGCCTCGACCGTGCGGCGCTGATAAAAGCGGATTTCGTCTTCCAGGGTGCCTACGGTGACGGCGCCCTGGTAGCCGATCTGCGCGGCCATGGCTTGGGCATTTGCGTTGGCTTCGATGCTCATCACGGCCAGCTGGTTGGCGGCGGAGATCTCTTGGGCGATGACCGCATCGTTGGCGGGCGTTTCTTTGTTTGCTGGTGCAGGGGTCTCGTGTCGTGCCATGAATTTCTCTTCGGGTTGTTGTGGTTACAGGGGAACGGAATAGCGGGCGCTGATGTCGTCGAGCTGGCGCTTGGCAGCATTGAGGTTGGTGGCCACGGTGGTGGCGATGCGCACGAACTGCACGCCCAGGCGCCAGCGGTTGGTGCCGGCCACCTGCTCGACGTAGCCGGTGGTGGCCAGGGCCGGCAGGTTCTGGCTGACCCAGCTGGGCGCAACGCCCAGGCCCTTGGCGATTTCGCCGGGCGCGAGGCCCAGCACCTCGTGGCCCGCAAGCAGGCGGAACAATTCGCAGGTCTTGCGGATGGGACCGGCCAGGGGGTAAGTCTTTTCGCTCATGCTCCAAACTCCAGTTCTGGTGTGGCGTGCTGCTGCACGTTGGCGCGGTGGTAGGCCACCTGTTGCAGATGGGCTTCCAAGGCAGCCAAGGTGTCTGCAGGGTCGGCCTGGCCGGGGTGGGCGTAGTAGTCGCTGAGCAGTTGCAGGGCTGCGGCAAAGCCGGTGTTGAACTCGACCATGTCGGCCGGCGTGGCGGTGCGACCAGTGGGCATGTCCACCAAAACCTTGCCGGCGTTGATCGCATACCAGTGGCTCGCAAAGTGGCAGCCGCAGGCCATCTCGTAGGTAGGCAGCAAGATGGCCGGCAGGCGGCCAGTGGCCAGCCACTTGTAGAGGCTGTCGTGCGTGACGCCCATGCGGTCGGCAATGCGCTCGACGCTCAGGCGATGGCGGTCGGCGGCGAACTCTTTGCAGAGGCGCAGGGCCTCGACCAAGCTGCTCGGGCGCACGCGTTTCCAGTTGCGACGCGTCATTGGAAACCCCTTGCAGCCGTGCAAAAAGCGGCTTCCAAACAAATGGAAGATGTGCATGCGTCGCAAACGGCTTGTTGCGGGCAAAGTTGCCGCTTCACCAACACGGGGGCACCCATGGAAGACACAGAGTTCAACGAACTGGCGGGCCGCATCGAAGGCGTAGCGCGGGCCGTGCTGTTGCTGGCGCAGATGATGGAGCGTGAGACTTGCATGGACGGCCTCACGCTGACTCGCCAGTGGCGAGACTCTTTTCCGCTGCAAGCCGGTGCGGACATTCCAGACACAGCGCGCAGGACCCTGCACGAGATGGCGCAGGCGTTGGATGACGCACGTAGGACGCACCAAGAATTGGTTGCTGCGGCAAGGCGGGCCAATCCACCTCTGTAGTCCGCGCACGTTCAGGATCGACACCCATCACTGGGGCGTGGATCGCAGTGCCCATTGCGTCGCGCGGTGCGTGGCTTGCGCGAAGCGTCTCGGACATGACCGCAGTTGGATCTGCAGTCAGGTTCGCGACTTCGAGGTTTGTTACATTGCGTACAGGATGCGTCATGCCTGTCCTCACGCAGCAGCCAAGCGCTGTGCGCTGGGTCGGCGCGAAACAACGCCTTCTTTGAGGCCGAGTTGCACCGCAATGTTGTGGGCATCGCCGCGCAGGCACTTGAGGCGCAGGTTGGCTTCGTTGTCGGCCAGAATGGCGATGACCATGTTGGGGCTGTAGCCGTTGTCTTTGGCCCACGCAGAGATCGACCAGCCCTTGCTGGCGAACTCCTCGCGGACCTGCGCACGTGTTTTGGGCATGGCGGTTGGCGTCCTATTTGTTGTGCAGCAGTTGGCGCTGCTGCACTGGTTGATGTGTTGTTGTGTTGAATTATGGAGCCAATTATTTCCATTGGCAATTGAAATATGGAAATATTTATTTCCATCGGCGAACGCTTAAAGGAAGAGCGCGAGGCGATGGGCAAGACGCAAAGTGACTTCGCTGCAATCGCCTCAGAAGCAGGCGTGCCGGGTGCAACGCGGCAATCCCAAGCAAAGTACGAGAAGGGGCTGGCCTCACCGAGTGCGGCTTATTTGTCCGCCATCGCGCTGCAAGGTGTCGATGTGCGCTACGTCCTCACTGGTGACCGCGAAGGTCCGACACTGGCAGCGCTGTCGGGCGAGCAGCGTCTGTTGCTCGACTACTACAACGATGCTTCGCCAGCCATGCGCAAGGCAGCCATGGCTGTGCTGCTGTCGGGCGGTTCAAATAGCGGCGCCGCGCAGGTCTTTCACGGAGATATTTCCGGAGGCGTGGCTGGCAATAACGTGATCAACAAAGCTGCCGGGAGCCGCAAACGGTGAGTGCGCGCGAGCAAATATTCCACGGCACCATCAACGGAGGAGTGGCTTTGGGCAATGTCGTCAACAACATCCATGTGCCACCAGAAAGGCCCGAGTCGGAGTTGCAGGCAGTTTTCAAGCAACACACCGGCATCCACTGCGGTCGCGAGGTGCGTGAACATCTGGAACGCTTGATGGCGCACCACGGTTTTACCGGCCAAGAGCTAGCACGTGCTTGGAACGTTGGCTCCTTGGTGTGGGATCAAGAAGCGCGCGGGTTGAAATCCGGCTCCCGCAAGCTGGACTTGGTGGGAGGCTGGGCTGGCGTAACTACGCTAACTGCCGCCCTGGTAGTTTCGCTGTTAGAGATCATGTCTAGGATGCCTAGCCCGTTGGTGAAGACGGCATTCGTGTTGGCGATTTGTATCGCGTATCTCTACGTAACTAGGTTCGTCTTGCTATCAACCATCTTTCCGCAAGCCACTGCGAGGCGGGTCGAGAAAACTTTGACTTTGAGAGGGTAGCAATGGTTCGCGAGATTGTCTTCTGTATCGCTTTGCTGTCTGCGGCTGCGCCTGGCTGGGCTGTGAACAAGTGCACAGGGCCGGATGGCAAGGTGTCTTTTCAAGATGGTCCTTGTGCAGGCAAAGGCGAGAAGCTCGACGTGCGCCCCGCTTCAGGCGGAGCCCGCGCTGCCGTACCAGAGCGTTCGCTCCAAGCCCCGATGCCACCGGCCGATGCTGCACTGCCGTTGCCAGGAGCCGCAGTTTTGCCGACACCCACCGCACCCATTGCAACGAAATCGCTCCTCACACGCGAAGCCGATGAATGCTTGTCCTGGTACAGACCCAAGCTGCGTGACCCTGCTGGCGCCTATTACACAGGGCCTTTAAAGAATGGCCGTGTGCTTTCCATCACGATCCACGCGACTAACGGATATGGAGGCTATGTCACCCAGCGCGGGAGCTGCGAATTCAACAACGGTAAGTTGGACGGCGACTGGACAAAAATTCACGCGACGCGGGACGGATGGTAATGCTGCAGCCTATAGGCTGCAGCATCAGTCTTTTACATGTGTGCGCTGAGCTGCATGGTATGCAGTGTCACAACCAGGGCCGTGGAATGCCTGCTGGTAGCGTGGATGAATTCGTGCGAGATAAAGGCCTTCCGATCCTGGGCGAGGCCGGCCGGATGTGATATCGCGCTGGATTACGCCGCACTTGATGTCGGAGTAAAGAAGAAGTTTTTAACGAGAGGAGAACCTGAGATGTCTAACAAGAAACCGCCACCGCCACCGCCACCGCCGCCGCCGCCACCACCACGACCATCGCCACCGCCGCCGGCGGCGCCAATACAGCGATCACCATCAAGACCAGCCGAGATTTTTCGGAAGTCAGACCCGTTGAATGAAACGACGGTCTTCTTTTCTCCGCCGCCGCCAGCGCCGCCCAGGCCAAAAGGTTAATCCGCTCTGGTGTCCAACGTGACTGGCGCAGTTTCGTCCGATTCACCGCCTAGCGAGAGCGATGGCGCGGATGATGTGTGGAAAAAGCGGATGCTCTTACTCCATCGAGCATGGGTGGAAGTCCGCTACCACCGACGGCGGCAGAGGTTTTTTGATTTTGCCGACAAGGGCACCAAGGTGATTACTCTTGTGTTGGGCGTCACTCTAATTGGTCAGCAGGTACAACAGAGGTTCCCTTGGGTCGGATCGGCAATTATTCTAGTAAGCCTCTTAGAACTAATTTATAGCTACAGTGAAAGAAGGCAGCAACACAAGGAACTTTCTGAAGCTTCAGCGCGGCTGGTAGCAGATATTGAGAAGGTTCCTGTGACAGCTCTGCGCTCCGACGATACAGCTTTATGGGCGGCGAGCTATGCCTTACTTTGTGCGAATTCACCCCCGCCCTTGAAGGTGCTCAAGATGATCTGCGAGCGTGAGCAAAGCATCGCGGACGGGCATAAGGAATCTGCAGATAAAGATAATCCGGAGCGGCACTGCTTGCGCCGGTTCATCGCTGATTTTTTCTAGCTCAGCAAATAAACAAATCATTGGCGCGCACCATTTAGCGCGCTCAATGCGCGCGCGGCAAAGTGCCGTGCATGAGCAAAACCCGCACCGCAATAGCCGCCTTGGCGCTGTCTGCCACCGGCCTGGTCTACATCGCGCAGCGCGAAGGCTATAGCGAACAGGCCTACCCCGATTCTGTGCATGGCACCAAAGTGCCCACGGTCGGCTTCGGCAGTACCGGCAACGTGAAGATGGGCGACACCCTGGCGCCCGTGCGTGCGCTGGTGCGCCTGCGCGCCGATGCCAGCGAGTACGAGCTGGCGCTCAAGCGCTGTATCTCCGTGCCCCTGCACCAGCACGAGTGGGACGCCTTCGTCGGCCTGGCCTACAACGTGGGCACGACAACCGTCTGCAAGAACAACGACCGCGCCGGCCCGAGCGCCATCGTTCGGCGCCTGCAGTCGGGCGACTATCCCGGTGCCTGCGAAGCCATCCTGCTCTACGACCGCGCCGGACCAGTCAACAAGCCCCAAGACCGCTGCAGCCACCCGGACAACCGCACGTGCCGCGGCGTGTGGACCGACCGCCAGAAACTGCACGCCATGTGCACCGGCGCCACGCAATGAGTGTGCGCCTGGTTCTTACGCTGACCTTGACGCTGGCCGCTGCGCTGGGCATGGGCGCGTACCGCAATCACCTCGTGGCCAGGGGCGACGCCCAGGGCGCAGCCCGCGTGCAGGCTGCCTGGAACAAGCAAGAGGCCGAGCGCAGCGCCGCCACGGCGCGCGACAACGCCACCAAGTTCCGCAATGCCGAAAGAGTCACCCATGAAAACGCCCAACGTGAAGCTGCCCGCCAGGCTCGTGATGCTGCTGCCGCTGCTGCTGTGCGTAGCCTGCGCGCCGAGATTGACCGCCTCAGAAAGCGCCCCGATCCCTACCCAGCAGGAGATGCCGGCCTTGCCGCCTGCGCTCGCGAAGCCACCACCGGCCGAGAGCTTTTCGGAGAGAGCGCAGAAGCGTATTCAGAGCTGGCAGCAGAGGCTGACGGATTCCGCGACCAGGTAGCTGGTCTGCAGGACTTTGCGCGCACCGTGTGCCGCGTGCCCACTCACTCAACCAAGGCGATTCATGATTTTTGAGCTGACGATGACCAACCTGATCTCTCTCGCGGGCCTGTTCCTCGGGGCGCTGTGGGCGCTGCTCAAGGTGATCGCGTTGCAGGCGGAAAAGCGTTCGAATGAAAAGTTTGCAGCGTTGCAGGACTCCATTACCAAGGTGGGCATCGATATGAGGCGCGAAGCCGAGGCTGCACGGCAGCTTGAGACATCGTTCCTACGGTTCCAGGCCGAGCTGCCGCGCGACTACGTGCGGCGTGACGATTTTGTCCAGGCTATCGGCAGCATCAGCACACGGATCGACAACTTTGCGCTGCGCGTGGAGCGCGCACTCGACAACCGATTTGGAGGCACTTCGCAATGACCATCAACTATTCAGCCGCCGCGCTCAAGGCGCGCCGCGAAGCGATCCGCTGGCATCTTCTGTCGGCGGTTGACCTGTCTCGCCCTGTGGGGATCTACACGGAGGCGTTGCTGCCCATCATCCAGTCGGTGTACCCGGACGCCACGCACCAGGAGATTCGCCGCGAGCTGGACTATCTGGAGGCGCGTGAGATGGTGACTATCGCCCGTGACCCCACAGACCGCTGGTTCGTGGATCTGACGCGTACCGGCATTGAGTTCGTGGAGTACACGATTGAGGCGCAGCCTGGCGTGGCACGGCCACGCATCACGCAGGGTTGAGGCATGGCACCGCGTAGCAAAGTGCACACCCTGCCACCCGAGCTCAAAGAGTGGCTCGATGCCGAGCTGATCGCGCGTGGCTTTGGCGACTATGTGCAGCTGGCGGCCGACCTGAAGGCGCGCGGCGCCGAGGTGTCCAAGTCCGCGCTGCAGCGCTATGGCTCGCCTTTCGAGCAGCGCATGGCTCAACTCAAGATGGCCAGTGAGCAGGCCCGTGCGCTGGTGGATGCGGCCCCCGACGAAGAGGACAAGCTGGGCGCTGCAGTGGTGCGCATGACGCAAGAGAAGATTTTCAGCTTGCTGATGGATCTGGAGATCAACCCCAAGGATGTCGACGTCAACAAGTTGTTCAAAAACGCCGCCGAAATTGGCAAGGCATCCGTCACGCAGAAGAAATTCAGCCTGGCCGTGCGCAAGGAGATCGAGGATGCCGCTCGCAAGAAAGCGCTGGAAGAAGCGGCACAGCAGGCCGGTGAAACGGGTCGGCAGCATGGCCTTTCTGCCGCTGGCGTCGATGCTTTGCGCACTGCAATCATGGGGCAGTTGTGATGCAGCAGAGCCAGGTGGCCCAGGCCGCGCGCATCTTGATGCAGTACCAGGTGGACTGGATTGCAGACAAGTCGCAGGTCAAGATCATGGAGAAGTCGCGGCGCATTGGCATTAGCTATGCCGAAGCAGCCGACGACGTGCTCTATGCGGCCAGCGCAGAGGGTGCCAACGTCTATTACATCTCCTACAACAAAGAGATGACAGCGGGCTTCATCCAGGACTGCGCCACCTGGGCGCGGGCTTTCAACGCTGCGGCAGGCCAGATCGAAGAGTCGGTGATCGAGGAGGAGGACAAGCAGATCCTCACCTACACGATTAAGTTCGACAGCGGTCACATGATCCAGGCCTTCACCAGCAGCCCGCGCAACTTGCGTTCCAAAGGCCGGCCAGGTGAGCGCCTGGTGGTCGATGAGGGCGCTTTCCTGGACGACATCAAGGAGGTGCTCAAGGCCGCCATGGCCATGACGATGTGGGGCGGCCAGATCCGCATCATCAGCACGCATGACGGCGACGACAACCCGTTCAATGAGCTGATCAACGATGTGCGCGCAGGCAAGTTCCCGTACAGCCTGCACCGCGTGGATCTGGACGATGCGCTGCGCGATGGCCTCTACAAGAAGATTTGTACGGTCACCGGGCAAGAATGGTCGAAAGAGCGCGAGGTCGAGTGGCGCCAGACCATGATCAACCGCTACAAGCCCAATGAGGACGAGGAGCTGTTCTGCATCCCATCCAAGGGCGGTGGTGCCTGGTTGACACGCACGCTGATCGAAGCGCGCATGAAACCCGCACCGGTCATCCGGTTCACGGGCTCGCCAGACTTCAACAACGCCACACCAGAGCAGCGTGCGCGGGTGATGCAGGACTGGATCACCGAGGAACTGCAGCCACTGCTGAACTTCAATCCAGCGCTGCGCCACGCACTGGGAATGGACTTTGCGCGCACCAGTGACCTGTCCGCCATTGCTCCGTCACAGATCGCCGCGAATCTGCACGTGACCATCCCGTTCATCGTCGAGATGAAGAACGTGCCCTACAACCAACAGCTGCAGGTGCTTTTCGCTATCGCGGATGCACTCCCGCGCTTGGGCGGCATGGTGATCGACAGCCGGGGTAACGGCAGCTACGTGGGTGAGGCTGCCTATGACCAATACGGCTCCGTGGTGGTGCGGCTGATGCCGACCGAGGGCTGGTACCGGGACAACATGCCGCCGTACAAAGCAGCGTTTGAAGACGACACCATCACGGTGCCAAAACACGACGGCTTGCTGCAAGACCACCGGGCGATCAAGCTGATTCGCGGCGTGCCCCGTATGCCAGAAGGCAAGACGTCGGGCGACAGCCACGGCGACGGAGCCATGGCCTGCGTTTACTCGCATGCGGCTACGCGTATCGACTATTGCCCCATCGAATTCATGAGCGGCGGCCCGCGCGACAGCTCTCAACCCCTTTCGGACTTCATCTATGGCTAAACGCACCCGGCTCACGCGCGACACCGCTGAGCCAGCCTCCCACCGCCCCGAGCTGGACTCTGAGTTTGCCAACCGCCTGCGCGACCCGTTCGAGCAGAACTACATGGGCGTGCTGCGTACCAACGACCCGTTGCTGCTGGAGCGCGGCAACAACGGCGTGGAGCTGTACCGAGACCTCAAGCGTGACGGCAAGGTGTTTGACGGCCTGCAAAAGCGCCAGCTCGCCCTAATTGGCAAGGAGTGGCAGGTGGAGCCGCGCAACAAGGGCAATGCCAAAGGCACGGCAGACGCCAAAACCCTGACCGAGATCCTGAAGGCCTGCAGCTTTGACAAGCTGTGCGCCGAGCTGCTGGAGGCGCTGCTCGCGGGTTTTTCGGTGTCGGAGATCGTGTGGACGGTGCGCGACGGCCTGGTGGTGCCCAAGCGCGTCATCAAGCGGGCGCAGCGCCGCTTTGTCTATGTGCAGCTGGATGAGAACTCGCCGCCATGGCTGCACCTGCTGACGCGCGAGAACATGCTGACGGGCGTGCCGGTGCCTGAGCGCAAGTTCATCGTGCACCGGGTCAACCCCGAAGACGACAACCCGTATGGCACGGGTCTGGGGCTGCAGCTGTTCTGGCCGGTGTTCTTCAAGCGCAAGGGCATCGTGGCCTGGAACAAGTTGTGCGATCGCTTCGGCTCGCCCACGCCGCATGGCAAATACCCGCGCAACGCCGGCCCCAAGGAAAAGGGCACGCTGGCCGACGCGCTGCGCGCCATGAGCAACGATGGCTACCTGATGACGCCCGAGGGCATGGAGATTGCACTGCTGGAGAGCAAGCTTTCGGGCAACGTGACCACGCAGCAGGCCCTGTGCGAGTACATGGACGACTGGATCGCGGCCGTGCTGACGGGCCAGGAGGCGCGCAGCTCGGCCGGCGGCGCCTTGGCGGCTGCCAGCAAGGAGCGCAAGGACGTGCGCCAGGACTTGACGCAGGCCGACAGCGACTTGCTGAGCGAGACCCTCAATGAGACGCTGCTGGCCTGGATCTGCGAATACAACGGGCTGGAGCCGTGCCTTGTTTATCGCCAGATCAAGGAGGAAGAGGACACCAAGGTCCTGGCCGAGACGGACAAGATCGTCTCGGAAATGGGCTTCGAGCTGGACGAAGACACGGTGCGAGCGCGCTATGGCGATGGCTGGAGCAAGAAGGCGGTGCCGCCACCACTGCGTGTGCCCGCGAATTTCGCTGAAGGTGCTACCGTGGCCGAACAGCGCGACGCACTGGACGCGTTGATCGACGCCGAGCAGGCCCAGTGGCGCCCGGTGATGGACCCGCTGGTGGACCCGATCAAGGCGCTGCTGGCCGATGCGCAGGCGCGCGGACAGTCGGCGGCCGAGCTGCTCGCCCGTTTGCCCGAGCTGCTGCCCCAGCTCGATGCCGACAGCCTGGCCAGTTCACTGACGCGCGTTGCTTTCGCTGCCCGTCTGGCGGCCGATGCCGGCTTGGCGAACGAATAGGCCCATGTCAGCAGCTACCGACTTCGCCCAGCTCCAGAAGCTCACGCCGCAGGAGGCGGTGGATTGGCTGATCGCTCGCGGCCATCTCGCTAAGAGCTATGCCTGGCAGGACGTGTGGCAAGACGAGCATGGCCACCAGTTCACGGTGAGCCGGCTCGCGCGGCTGGACCTGCTGCAGGCACTCCACGACGCCATCGTGCAATCGGTGCAGGGAGACCTGAGCCGCAAGGACTGGATGCTGGACGCCGAGCAGCTGCTGACAGACGCCGGCTGGTGGGGCATCAAGGCGGTGACCGATCCGGCCGACGGTGAGATCAAGCTGACCAAGTTCGACGCCGCGCGCCTGCGCCTGATCTACGACACCAACACGCGCCAGGCCTATGCGACGGGCCTGTGGGAGCGGGTGGAGCGCAGCAAGCGCACCCATCCCTATGTGCGCTACATCACCAAGCAGGATGAGCGCGTGCGTGCCAGCCACCGTGCCTGGGACAACCTGGCGCTTCCAGTGGACGATGCTTTTTGGAAAACGCACTGGCCGCCCAACGGATGGCACTGCCGCTGCCGTGTGATGAGCATGAGCCAGCGCGACTATGACCAGGGTTACACGCTGGACCGCCCCGGCGCGGAGTACTCGCTGGACGCGCCGACCGTGCGCAAGCCCCTGAACAAGCAGGCACCCGAGGTGGCCACAAGCGAATATGTGAACCCGCGCACCGGAGAAGTCACCCAGATTCCCGTGGGCGTGGACCCTGGCTTTGCCTACAACCCTGGCATGGCACGCCAGCAGGCGCTCCAGGAAGTGGTGGACGGCAAGCTGCGCAGCGCCGACCCCGACCTGGCCGAGGCCGCGCGCCGCGCCGGCCTCAAGAAGGACTGACCGCCATGCTCACGATCACGGCCGACGACAAGGTATTCCGCGACAGCCTGGCGCAGCTTTACCGGGGCATGGGCAACCTCACGCCCGTCATGCAGAGCATCGGCATGGAGTTGGAAAGCCGGATCAGCGGACGCTTTGAGAGCCGCACCGATCCCAGCGGCAGCGCCTGGGCACCCTGGGCACAGTCCACGGTGGACAGCTACCCCGAGGACGGCAACCGCCGGCTGCTGGACCGATACGGCGACATGCTGGCCAGCCTGAGCCACCAGGCAGACGCGACGAGCGTGCGCGTGGGCTTCGGCCAGCCCTACGCCGCCTTCGACGAGTGGGGCACCAAGCACATGCCCCGCCGTGGCCTGCTGTTTGCCGACCCCGATGCGGGCACGCTGGCCGATGGCGACGAGGCGGCGGTGCTGGACATCCTTGGGGTGTGGCTGGATGGCCTGATCGCTTAGCTGCGGCAAAATGCAAAAAGCGCCAGAAACGGCGCCTTTTTCTACTTTGCTGCTAGTTTGCATGTGGGGAAAGAGATTTTCAAAGGCCCATCCCACTTTGTCCCGCGCCAACCCGGAAAATCCCGGTTTATCGCGCCTCTCTCTCTTTCTTTATCTCAACTCCCCTCAACCTGTTTCGGACCTTGATGCGCCTGCCCAGCCCTTGCCCCCCGCTGCCCTGGCGGACCCTGCGAGCGAACGCATGCCGGCCCTGATGCCCGAATCTTCCGCGCCGCCGCGCGTGCCCCCCGACTACGCCGCCTTCCTGCGCCGCCAATTGCCGGCGCAGCAGTGCAACGTCGCCAGCTATACGCTCGACGGCGAAGAGGTGTGGCTCAAGAAGGCCGGCCCGCGCCATGGCCTGTGGCGCTACCACGCGCTCGGCGCGCTGGCAGGCCTGGCGCGCCTGCCGGTGCTGCACCCCGTGCCCAACCTGGGCGGGCGCGCGGCCATCGCGACCGAGGCGCGGCGCCTGCGCGAGCTCGGCGCGCTGGGCCTGCGCGTGCCGCCGCTGCTGGCGGTGCACGCCGATGGCCTGCTGCTGCGCCATCTCGGCGCCCCGGGCCAGCCCACGCCCTCGCTGGCGCACGAGATCGAGGCGGCGGTGGTCGACGGTCCCGCCGCCGTGCAAGCGCTGTGGCAGCAGGGCCTGGACGCGCTGGCGGTGGTGCATGGGGCGGGCAGCTGCCTGAGCCAGGCCTTCGCGCGCAACCTGGTGCGCTGCCCCGATGGCGTGGTCGGCTACATCGACTTCGAGGACGACCCGGCGCGCACCCTGCCGCTGGCGCACTGCCAGGCGCGCGATGCGCTGTGCTACGTGCATTCCACCGCGCTGTCCCTGGTCCAGGGCGGCGCACTCGGCGGCGCGCGCGCGCTGTGGGCCCGCTGGCTGGCGCAGCGCCCCCCGGCCCTGCGCGCAGCGCTGGACGGCACGGTGGCGCGCATGGGCTGGCTGCGCCACCTGCCGGCCAGCCAGCGCCTGGGACGCGACCTGCAGCGCGCGCGCGCCGCGCACGACGTGCTGAGCGCCTGACCGCCGCAGCGCCCGCGGCGCCCGGCTGCAGCGCTGCGGCGAAGGCGCTACCATCGCAACCCGCTCGTCTGCCCCCCCATCCGCCATGCCCTCGCCCCGCCCCGCCACACCGCCTGGCCACGCTGCGCACGGGCCCAACTTCGTGCATTCGCTGGCCAAGGGGCTGGAGATCCTGTCGGCTTTCTCCGAAGGCGAGATGCGGGGCAACCAGCAGCTCGTCGAGCTCACCGGCCTGCCCAAGGCCACGGTCTCGCGCCTGACCTCGACCCTGGTGCAGCTGGGCTACCTGCGCATCGACGCGCACACCCGCAAGTACCTGATGGGCACGCGGCTGCTGGGCATGGGGGTGAGCGTGCAGCGCAAGATCGGCCTGCAGCGCGTGGCCCGCCCCTTCATGGAGGCCCAGAGCCGCGAGACCGGCCTGACGGTCGGCCTGGGCACGCGCGACCGCCTCGGCCTGGTGTTCCTGGAAGTGCAGCGCCCGCCAACCCATACCGGCCTCGTGACCAACGCCGACGCCGGCACCGTCCTGCCCCTGGCCACCACGGCCATCGGCCTGGCCTACCTGGTGGCCGCGCCGGTCAAGGAGCGCTCGCAGATCCTCGAGGGCCTGCGCCGGCGCTTTCCCGACGACTGGCCGCTCATGCGCCAGAACATCGAGCGCGCGCATGCCGATTACGCGCGCCACGGCTTCGTCACCACCGAGAGCTCGTGGGGACGCGATATCAATGGTGTGGCCGTGCCGGTGCTGCTCAGCGAACGCAACGCCTTGTACGCGTTCAACTTTGCCGGGCCGGCCTGCCGCATGCCGCTGGCCTACATCCAGAAAGAGCTGGGACCGCGCCTGCTGGCGATGGTGGCCGAGGTGCGCGAAGCCATGCTGCGCACACCGCGCCCGCGCCTGGCGCCGCCCGAACTCTACGCGCCCTGAGCCCCACGGCGCCGTGGCCGTCTTCCACCACGGCGTCCGCCGCTTCAGAGTGCCCTGCGTCTGGCCTGGTCGGCCACGGGCACCGGCCCGCGCGGCGACGAAGCAGGCCTGCGCCACCTGTTCTGAGCGTCCAGGTGTGGCTGCGCAGCCCCCCGGGCAGCCGCCTGGGCGCCGCGCAAAATGCGCCAATGTCCTAAGCATGGGTAGGCGGGCGCCGACGCGCACACCCGGGGCACCAGGGCTATCGTGCAGCAGGCGCTCTTGCCGGCTTTGAAACGCGTTGTTGATGCCTCTCTCCCGTGCTGTTCCCTCTGCAGCGGGCGCTGTGCCCGCTGCTTCCGCGGCAGCTGCCGCGCCATCCCAGCGCACCCGGGTTGACCTGGGAGACGCGGGTGCCCCTCCCGACGACGGCGACGGCAGCGCCCCAGGTGGCAACGGCGGGCGCCGGCGGCGTGTGCCGGGGCTGTCCACGGCCGCCTGGCGCCAGTTCCTGGGCGTGGCGCTGCCGTACTGGCGCGGCGACCGCCGGCGCATCGCCTGGGCGCTGCTGGCGCTGCTGGTGGCACTGATGCTGTGCGAGACGCAGCTGGCGGTGATGCTGGTCGACAAGACCGGCGAGATGACCTCCGCGCTGGCGGCCAGGGACCGCGAGCGCTTCTGGAGCGCGGTGCGCATGTGCCTGCTGGTGCTGTCCTTCGCCGTGCCGGTGTACGTTTTCTATTACTACATGCGCGACGCGTTCGCCAACCACTGGCGGCGCTGGCTCACGCACCGCTTCCTGGACGGCTACCTGGGCGAGCGGCGCTATTACGAACTGGGCAACGGCGCGGTCAGCGGCGCCATCGACAACCCCGACCAGCGCATCAGCGAAGACATCAACACCTTCACCGGCCGTTCGGTGAACTTCCTGCTGCTTTTCCTGGGCTCGGCGATGCAGCTGGTGGCTTTCAGCGCGGTGCTGTGGTCGATCTCGCACACGCTGGTGGTTTTTTTGGCGGTGTATGCACTGCTGGGCACCTTCCTCGCGCTGTACCTGTTTGGCGCGCCGCTGATCCGGCTGAACTTCTGGCAGTTGCGGCGCGAGGCAAACTTCCGCTTTGGCCTGATGCGCCTGCGCGAGAACGCCGAATCGATTGCCTTCTACCGCGGCGAGGCGCAGGAGCGCGCGCAAATCAACCGCCGTTTCGACGAAGTGTTCAACAACTATGCGCGCCTCATCAAGAAGCAGCGCTCGCTCAACTTCCTGCAGCGTTCGTTCAGCCAGCTCACGGTGGTGCTGCCCAGCCTCATCTTGGCCAACCAGGTGCTCTCGGGCGAACTGGAGGTGGGGCGCGCGATCCAGGCGGCAGGCGCGTTTGCCGCGGTGCTCGGCGCGGTGTCGCTGATCGTGGACAACTTCGAGAGCCTGAGCCGCTTCGTCGCCGGCATCGACCGGCTGCACGCGCTCTCGCAGCTGGTGCTGAGGACGGCACCGGCCCCGGGCGCCGCCGCGCAGGCCGCCGCCCAGGGCGGCGCCCCCGCCCCTGAGCCCGTGCCGACCCAGATCGCCACGCGCGTGGGCCCCTGCCTGGCCATCGAGGTGCTGACGCTGTACACGCCGCAGTTCGGGCGCCTGCTGGTGCAGGACCTGACGGTGCAGCTGCAGCCGGGCGAGGCGCTGCTCATCACGGGCCCGAGCGGCTGCGGCAAGAGCTCGCTGCTGCGCGCCATTGCCGGCCTGTGGCGCAGCGGCTCGGGCACCATCGTGCACCCGCCGCGCGAGCACATCTTCTTTTTGCCCCAGCGCCCCTACATGCAGCACGACACGCTGCGCAGCCAGCTCATCTACCCGAGCCAGGTGACGGCGCTGGACGACGCCCAGCTGCGCGCGCTGCTCGACGAAGTCAACCTGGGCGACCTGGCGGAACGCGTGGGCGGGCTCGATGCGGTGCACGACTGGGAGAAGCTGCTGTCGGTGGGCGAGCAGCAGCGCCTGGCGTTCGCGCGGGTGCTCGTGCACCATCCGGCCATGGTCATCCTCGACGAAGCGACCAGCGCGCTCGACAGCGCCAACGAAGCGGCGCTGTATGCGCGCCTGCGCGGCACCGGCGCGACGCTGGTGAGCATTGCGCACCGCAGCGCCGTGCTCGCGCACCACACCCACGTGCTGCAGCTGCTTGGCGGCGGCGCGTGGCAGCTGCACGCTGCCCGGGGATTCCGCTTCGACAGCGCCGAATGAGGCCGGGCGGCCACGGCGCCTCCCGGTACGCGGCCGCGCAGCCGCGCCTGGAATGTCGAAAAAGATAGCTGAAAGCGCATACTCATCAAAGGCTGGAGCCCTAAAACGCGCTGAAAAGAGAGTGACAGGGGTCAGGGCGCGAACCCTGGCCCCACGGCGTAGGCCAGCGCCGCAACGCCGCCAGCCCGGGAACACGCGGAGAGGCCGTGTTCCGGGACTCAGGCCAGCACGCGCCCCGCGCCTGTCGGCGCCGCACCCGGTGCGCCGGACGGGGCGCACACCGGTGCCCACACCAGCGCCGAGCCCACGTGGGCGCCGTGCGCCAGCATGCGCCGGCGCAGGGCCACCACGGCCTTGTCCTTGCTGAGCAGCACGGCGCGGTGCGCGGCCGCCAGGTCGAGGAATTTCTGGTCGTCGGCATCGCGGCAGGCGGGGGGCACGCGCGGCGCC
>NZ_MWOM01000003.1:7590-15115 GCF_012931925.1 Acidovorax sp. SRB_24 | reverse complement strand
GGCGCTTCTTCGGGCGTTGCCGCGGCCAGCGGCCAGCGCAGCTCAACCCGCATCGGCAGCGGGCGGTGCGGCGCGCGGCGCGCGCACGGCGCCCTTGACCATGTCGAAGCGGAACAGCCGGCACTCGATCGGGCCGTTCCACATCGGCACGCGGCGCGATTCCTTGAGGCGCATCTTGCCGGGCAGCTTGAGGTCGGGCGTGAGCATCCAGGCCTGCCAGCCGGCGTAGTTTTTCTTCCAGTGCGCGGCCAGCTGGCTGAAGAACTCGCCGCCGTCCTCGGTCTGCGCGGCCTCGCGGCCCACGGTGCCGGCGCGCGCGCGTTCGGCGGCATTGCTGCCGGCCGTGCCGGCGGCGGCAATGCGCTCGCCGTAGGGCGGATTGAGCAGCATCACGCCCGGCGTCTCGCTGGGCGGCATGCGCTGCAAGGCATCGCCGCCGCGCAGCTGCACGGCGCCGGCCACGCCCGCGCGCTCGGCGTTGCGCTGCGCGAAGTCGACCATGCGGTGCGCCACATCGCTGCCAAAAATGGGCACAGGGCTTTCCTGTTCTTCACTTTCAGCTTCGTTTTTTATAGCACTCCAGACATGGGCCTGGAACGGCAGCAGCTTCTCGAAGGCAAAGCGCCGGCGCTGGCCGGGCGCGATGCGGCAGGCGATCTGCGCCGCCTCGATGGCAATGGTGCCGCTGCCGCAGCAGGGGTCGTACAGCGGCAGGGGCGTGTCGCCATGCGGGTCCCAACCGCTGGCCGCGATCATCGCGGCGGCCAGGGTTTCCTTGAGCGGCGCGTCGCCTTTGTCTTCGCGCCAGCCGCGCTTGAACAGCGGCTCGCCCGAGGTGTCGATGTACACGGTGGCGTGCTCGGTCGTCAGGTGCAGGTGCACGCGCACGTCGGGCCACTGGGTGTTGACGTCGGGGCGCACGCCGCTCTTGGCGCGGAAGCGGTCGGCCACGGCGTCCTTGATGCGCAGACCGGCAAAGTTCAGGCTGGTCAGCGGGCTGTGCTGGGCCGTCACCTCGACCTTGAAGGTCTGGCGCGGGGTGAACCAGATCTCCCAGGCCACGCCGCTGGCGATCTCGTAGAGGTCGTTTTCCGAGCGGTAGGGCTGGTGGGCCAGTTGCACCAGCACGCGCTGGGTCAGGCGGCTGTGCAGGTTGAGCAGCAGCGCATCGCGCCACGAGGCGCGCAGCAGCACGCCGCCGCGCCCGGTCAGCAGGTCGTTGCCCGTGAGGCCCGTGGTCTGGTGCACCTCGTCGGCCAAAAAGCCCTCGACGCCGGCGGCGCAGGGCAGGAAAAGTTGCAGTTGATTCATAGCGGTGAGAGGATAAAGCCTGCCGGGCACGGTGCCGGTGGCAGAGGTCCAGGATCAGAAGGGCTGGCACGGCAAAAGGCCGAGGCACCGGGCGAGCGGCAGTCACAAAATCTTGCAGAAGCCCATTTGGACTTTCGATATTCTTAAATGCTTGCCCTTAGGAAGACCAGAATCCATGACTGCTGCCAATCTGAAGGTGGGATTCGTTCTTCTGTCTCACTCAAGAAACCCGCAGCCAAGCACCAGGATCGCCGTCCTGAATATGTTGCCCGCCTTGCGCGAGGCAGGCATTGAGGCGGAACTGGTTTTTGATCCGGAGCAGTCCAGCGAAACGCCGGATTTGGGCCACCTTGCGCAACGCCTCATCAACGCAAGATTTGATGTTATCTATTTCCAGAAGGTGCGCGGCGAAAGCGCAGAACGTTGTGCGCGCGCGTTGAAAAAGGCCGGCATCGCGACCATCTACGGCGTTTGCGATCTGGTCGACGCCGACATGGCAATGGCAACCAATATGACCTTGGTCGTTTCGGAATTCCTCAAGAGCCTCTATCCCCCGGCCCTTCAGCCCAAGATTCACGTCGTGCACGATGGCATCGAGAAACCGTCGGTGGTGAAGGCCGATGTCGCGGCGCATACAGGCTCCAGGAGCAAGCCCATCCGCGCTGTACTGGTGACCTCGTCGAGTTTGACATCGCTGCCGGTCTTGGCACAACCGCCTAACTGGCTTGAAGTCACCATCGTCGGGAAATACCCGCCGAGAGGTGCAACGGCGCAGAAACTTCGCGAGGCGCGTTGGGCGTTTCTGAAAATGAGCAGCGCGAATGAACGCCTCGCCTACCTTCGGTTCTTGGTGAATGCTCGAATCAAGACCCAAATGTGGCAGGCCGAGAGCGTTTATGCCGCCCTTCAATGTGCTGACATCGGCATCATTCCGGTTGAACCTTCCGCCCAGCTGGTGAAGGGAACCCACGTGCCGGTATGGAAAGTGAAGTCGGAAAATCGGTTGACACTGAAAATGTCGGTAGGGCTGCCGGTCATCGCCACCCCCATACCATCGTACGAACCGATCATCGAATCCGGAGTGAATGCGTTTTTTGCAGACACGCGCCGCGATTGGATCCGATGTCTTGAAATCTTGCGCGATCCCGCGGTGCGAAGATCGGTGGGAGCAAAAGCGCGGACATCGGTTGTTGATCGATTTTCACAAACGCAGCAGGCGCGGCTGTTGGTTGCTGCTCTGAGAGCCGTTTCTGAATCGCGCGGAGTTTTTGCTGAGCTCCAGCCGATTTAACCTTCGGCTGGCACGAAAACCGCAAGGCAATGACGTCAGGGCCATCCATGGAGAGAAACTGATGCACGCTGAAGATCGCCAAGCCTCCTACACCTCGGTACGCGCCGACATCGTCGAGCTGGTTCCCCACACGGCTGACCATGTGCTGGATGTAGGCTGCAGCAATGGGGCCCTTGGAAATGCCTTGAAGGACTTGAAGCCCGGGCGCACAGTCTGCGGAATTGAGTTTGACAAGGACTTCGCCAACGATGCGGCCCGTTATCTGGATGCAGTGGCAAATGAAGACCTGAACGTCATGGACTGGCAGGTGGTATTGCCCGGGCGCAGCTTCGACTGCCTGGTATTCGCGGATGTCCTCGAGCACCTTGTCGAACCGCAGCATTGCCTGAACGCGTCGCTGCAGCGCTTGAAACCCGGTGGCACGGTGATCGTCAGTTTTCCCAACGTGCGCCACTGTTCATCGTTTTTCGCCATCTTTATACGAGGACGTTTTCCTCGCCGCGACCGCGGCATCTTCGACGCGACGCATTTGCGGTGGTTTACCGTCTCAGACGGTCAGGCGCTTCTGCAGGGGTGCGGTTTGACGGTAACTTCAATGTCCCTGACCTTGCGTTGGGGCGACCGGGGCGGTGGATTGGTCAACAAGGCATTGGGCCGATTACCCAAAGCGGTGCAACATTGGGGGCCTATTCGTGAGTTTCTAGGCTACCAAATCTGCTTCAGAGCAGCCGTCCATTGAGGCCCGATCCAGCTCGGCGCGATACGCAACGCGTGCCTGCCTTGTGGATGATGTGCTGGGCACGCGCAGCCAGCTCACCTTCAGTAGGGCCTCTTGCCCAGGCGCTCACTGCGGCGGACGAGCGGTTGAACATGGCGGGCGACGCAGCCGCCTAAAGCGCCCGCCTCAGATTGGTCGGCGCGATTTTGAGCGCCTCGCGGTACTTGGCCACCGTGCGGCGCGCGCATTCGATGCCCTGCTCCTTGAGCATGTCGGCCAGCTGACTGTCGGACAGCGGCTTGGCCGGGTCCTCGGCGGCGACGAACTGCTTGATGAGCGCGCGCACGGCCGTGCTCGACGCGTTGCCGCCTGTGTCGGTGCCCAGGCCCGAGCCGAAGAAGAACTTGAGCTCGTACGTGCCCTGCGGCGTGGCCATGTACTTGGCGGTGGTCACGCGGCTGATGGTGGACTCGTGCAGGCCCAGCTCGTCGGCGATGTCGCGCAGCACCAGTGGGCGCATGGCCAGCTCGCCGTGCACGAAGAAGTTCTTCTGCCGCTCGACGATGGCGCGCGAGACGCGCAGGATGGTGTCAAAGCGCTGCTGGATGTTCTTGATGAACCAACGCGCCTCCTGCAGGCGCTGCTGCAGCGCCTGGTGGCCGCCCGCGCCCTTGTGGCCGCGCAGCGCGTTGGCGTAGATGTCGTGCACGCGCAGGCGCGGCATGACGTCGGGGTTGAGCTGCACGGAAAACTGCTGGCCGCCGCGCCCCACGGCGCGCACCAGCACGTCGGGCACGACGGCATGGCGCTCGACGTCGGCAAAGCGCCGCCCCGGCCGGGGCTCGAGCCGCGCGATAAGCGCCATGGCAGCGCGCGTCTGCTCGTCGCTGGCGCCGCAGGCCTGCGCGAGCCGGCGCAGATCGCGGCGCGCCAGCCAGTCGAGCGGCTGCTGGCACGCGCGCAGCGCGGTCTGCACGGTGTCGGCGTCGCAGCCGCCGTCGCGCTGCAGCGCCTTGAGCTGCAGCGTCAGGCATTCGGCCAGGCCGCGCGCGCCCACGCCGGTGGGCTCCAGGCTTTGCAGCAGGTGCAGCGCCACGGTGAAGCGGTGCACCAGCTCCTCACGCTCCTCGGTGGGGGCAGCGCCGGCGAGGCCCGCGGCGAGCTCGTCCAGGGAGTCTTCGAGGTAGCCGTCGTCGCTCAGCGACTCGATCAGGAAGTGCAGCGCGGCGCGGTCGAGCTCGGACAGGCGCAGTGCCAGCGCCTGGCGGTGCAGGAAGTCGGTGAGCGTTTCGTGGCCGCGCGCCAGCTCGGCCGCGTCGGTGTCGTCTTCGCTGCCGTTGGCGTTCTGGCGCGCGGGCGCCTCGCCGCCCCATTCGCTGTCGTCGGGTGCGGTGTCGCTGCTGCCGTCACCGCCCCAGTCGGGGGTGTCTGGCATGCCAGAATCCGCACTATTTTGGCCTTCAGCGCTTTCTGGGCCTGCGCCTGCAGCTCCTGAATACATAGCATACTCGCCCTCCTCCTGGGCCGGCGTGTCGGCCTGGGCCAGGCCGAACTCCTCGCGCGCCGCCTCGTCGGGGTTGCGCTCCAGGAAAGGGTTCTCGTCGAGCATCTGCTCGATCTCGGCGGACAGCTCGAGCGTGGACAGCTGCAAGAGCCGGATCGACTGCTGCAGCTGGGGCGTGAGCGCCAGGTGCTGCGAGACCCGCAGTGACAGGCTGGGTTTCATGGGCGGCCTCCACGCCGCGGGCGCTGCGGGAAGGCCATGGGCTTACATCCGGAAATGCTCGCCCAGGTACACCCGGCGCACCTCGGCGTTGTCGACGATTTCGGACGGCGTGCCCTGGGCCAGCACGCGGCCGTCGCTGATGATGAAGGCGTGGTCGCAGATGCCCAGCGTCTCGCGGACGTTGTGGTCGGTGATGAGCACGCCGATGCCGCGCGCCTTCAGGAAGCCGATGATGCGCTGGATCTCGATCACGGCGATCGGGTCGATGCCCGCAAAGGGCTCGTCGAGCAAGATGAAGCGCGGCTGCGTGGCCAGAGCGCGCGCGATCTCGACGCGCCGGCGCTCGCCGCCCGACAGCGCCAGCGCCGGCGAGTCGCTCAGGTGCTCCACGCGCAGCTCCTGCAGCAGGGCCCCCAGGCGCTCTTCGATCACGGCCTTGGACAAGGGCTTGCCGTGCTCATCGCGCTGCAGCTCGAGCACGGCGCGCACGTTCTCCTGCACCGTGAGCTTGCGGAAGATCGACGCTTCCTGCGGCAGGTAGGACAGTCCCAGGCGCGAGCGCCGGTGGATCGGCATGTGCGCCACCGACTGGCCATCGATGCGAATGTCGCCGCCGTCGCTGGGCACCAGGCCGACGATCATGTAGAACGAGGTGGTCTTGCCCGCGCCGTTGGGGCCGAGCAGGCCGACGACCTCGCCCTTTTGCACCACCAGCGAGACATCCTTGACGACCTTGCGGCTGCCGTAGGACTTTTGCAGGTGCTGCACTTCCAGGCGGCTGCCCGGTGACGCGGCGCTCATGGCTTGCCGCCGCCGAGCGCGTCGCTGGGGCGCAGCGCGGGGCCCGGCGCACCCGGCGCGGGGGCGGCCGGCGCAGGCGTCTCCTTGGGCGCCAGCACGGCGCGCACGCGCGAGCCCGGAGCCGGCGGCGTGTTCGGGGCAGCCTGCTGGCCGTCGACCGTGAACACGTCGGTGAGGTTGAAGTAGACGATGACCGCGCCCGAGAGCTCGTCGCTCAGGGTGCTGCCGCGGTAGCGGCGCAGCTCGGCGCGGCGCAAGAAACGCACGGTGTCGGCGCGGCCGTTGTATTCAATGACCTCGCCCTCGCCTTCAACGAACTCTTCGGGCGCACCGGGCGCGGTGTCGCGGCGCTGGCGAAAAAACGCGCGCTGCCCGGGCGGCGCTGTCACCACGCCCGACTGGTAGCCTTCGGCGTCCTGGCGCACTTCGAGGCGCGCGCCGCGCAGCACGATGGAGCCCTTGGTCATGACCACGCGGCCCGTGAAGACGCTGGTTTGCTGCAGGTCGTCGTGGCGCAGCGCGTCGGCCTCGATGTTCATGGGCTTGTTGCGGTCGGCCTTTTCGGCATGGACCAGCCCGATGGGGGCGCAGGCCAGGCAGGCCAGAAGGGGGAGCGTGAGCAGGCGTTTCATAGGGCACGAATCTTGCAATGATTGTAGCCATGCACCGGCCAAAAAAAAGCCCGCGGCTGCGGGCTGGCGTTCCATAGGGCGCGGGTGGCGCAAGGCTCAGCCCTTGGCGCTCTGGGCCACGAGGTAAGTAACCACCTGCAACACGGCGCCCATGCTGCCTGCATGGGTGCCATCGGTGTAATAGCGGCCGGCCACGCCCATCGAGGGCACGCCTTCGACGCCATAGGCCTCCTGCAGCTGGCTGGCGCGGCGCACCTGGTTGGAGACGGTGAAGGAGTTGTAGACCTCCTTGAACTTGGCCAGGTCCATGCCGGGCTGCTTGCCGATCCAGGCAAAGATAGCGTCGTCCTTGGCCAGGTTCTGGCGTTCGACGTGGATGGCGCGGAACACGCGCGGGTGCAGCTCGCCGAGCTTGCCCAGGCCTTCGAGCGCGTAATAGAGCTTTTGCTGCGGCACGAAGCTGGCATTGAAGGCCACGGGCACGCGGCGCACGCTGGCGTTCTGCGGTGCGTTCTTGAGCCAGGCGGCGAAGGTCGGCTCGAACTCGTTGCAGTGCGGGCAGCTGTACCAGAAGAACTCGATCACCTCGACCTTGCCGGCGGGTGCCTCGGTGGGTGCGGGCTTGGCCAGCTTGACGTAGTCCTTGCCCTCTTTCGGGGCGAGCTGGGCCAGGGCCGGCAGCGACAGGGTGGACGCAGCCACGGCAGAGGCGGCAGACAGGGAAAACTCACGGCGTTTCATGGAAAGGACACTCCTTGTTCTGGTTGCGGGGGTCTGAGCGGCCACCGCGCGGAAAGTTCAGCGCTGCACGCGCACCAGGGCCGACTCCACGCCAGCGCCATCGAGCTTTTCCTTGAGCTGCTCGGCATCGTCGCGCTTGCCAAACGGACCCACGCGCACGCGGAACACGGTACGGCCATTTTGCTCGCGCTCGCTCACGCGCGCCTCCCAGCCCATCATGGCCAGCTTGGCACGCTGCGCGTCGGCGTCGGACTGGGCGCGGAAGGCGCCTGCCTGCACGAAATAATCGAACGGGTCCACGCTGG
>NZ_MWOM01000003.1:0-7504 GCF_012931925.1 Acidovorax sp. SRB_24 | reverse complement strand
GCCGGGTTCTTGCCATAGAGCGGTGAATTGGGGTCCCAGTTCTTGTTCTTTTGCGCTTCGGCCGCGTCCTGGTCGAGGCTGCGCGAGGCGCCCTTGTTCAGAAAGGGCACCGGCACCTTGGTCACATAGACGGCCACGGCCAGCGCCGCCCCCAGCCCGACGACCAGGCCGAAGATGAAGCCCACGATGGTCCCGCCCTGCTGCTGCTTTTTCATAGGTCCGATTCCGTCACATTCTGCGCGGGGCAGACACGCCCAGCACCGCCAAGCCATTGTGCAGCACCTGCGCGGTGGCGGCGACCAGCGCCAGGCGCGCGCGCTTGACGGCTTCGTCGTCGACCAGGATGCGCTCGGCGTCGTAGTAGCTGTGGTAGCTGGCGGCCAGGTCGCGCAGGTAGAACGTCACGTCGTGCGGTGCCTCGCCCTCGGTGGCCGCCGTGAGCATCTCGGGGTACTTGGCCAGCTGCAGCATCAGCGCCTGGGCCTGCGGCCCCTCGAGCGCCGAGAGGTCGGCGTTCTTGAGGCCGGTCACGTCGCCGCCCCAGGCCGTGAGCACCGAGCAGATGCGCGCGTGCGCGTACTGCACGTAGTACACCGGGTTGTCGTTGTTCTGCGCCACGGCCAGATCGACATCGAAGGTGTATTCGGTGTCGGGCTTGCGGCTGAGCAGGAAGAAACGCACCGCGTCCTTGCTGGTCCATTCGATCAGGTCGCGCAGCGTGACGTACGAGCCCGCGCGCTTGCTGATCTTGACCTCTTCGCCGCCCTTGACCACGCGCACCATCGTGTGCAGCACGTAGTCGGGGTAGCCCTGTGGGATGCCAACATCTGCCGCCTGCAGGCCGGCGCGCACGCGGGCGATGGTGCCGTGGTGGTCCGTGCCCTGGATGTTGACGACCTTGGTGAAGCCGCGCTCCCACTTGGCGATGTGGTAGGCCACGTCGGGCACGAAGTAGGTGTAGCTGCCGTCCTGCTTGCGCATGACGCGGTCCTTGTCGTCCCCGTAGTCGGTGCTCCTGAGCCACAGCGCGCCGTCCTGTTCATAGGTGTGGCCGTTGGCGATGAGACGCTGAACCGTGGCCTCGACGCGGCCGCTGGTGTAGAGGCTCGACTCCAGGTAGTACTCGTCGAACTTCAGATTGAACGCCTGCAGGTCCTTGTCCTGCTCGTTGCGCAGGTAGGCCACGGCGAACTGGCGGATGGACTCCACATCGTCGACGTCGCCGCTCGCGGTGAATTCGCGGTCGTCGGCCTTGACGGTCTTCTTCGCCAAAAAGTCGTTGGCGATGTCCTGAATGTAGTCGCCGTTGTAGAAGGCCTTGCTCGCCGGGTTCTCGGGATCGGTGGGCCAGCAGCTGTCGCCGGGCTGGAAGCCCTTGGCGCGCAGCTGCGTGCTGTGCGTCAGCGTCTGGATCTGCACGCCGGCGTCGTTGTAATAGAACTCGCGGTGCACGCTCCAGCCCTGCGTGGCGAACAGGTGGCACAGCGCATCGCCCAGCGCCGCCTGGCGGCCGTGGCCGACGTGCAGCGGGCCGGTGGGGTTGGCCGAGACGAACTCGACCAGCACCTTCTCACCCCGCTCGGGCGCGAAACCGAAGCGCGCGCCGGCCGCCAACACCTCGCGCACCACTTCCTGCTTGGCGGCGGGCCGGAGACGGATGTTGATGAAGCCAGGGCCGGCAATCTCGATGTCCGAGACCCAGCGCTGGAAGGCGGGCGTTGCAAGCAGCGCGCTGCGCAGCGTCTCGGCCAGCTGGCGCGGGTTGAGCTTGAGCGGCTTGGCCAACTGCATGGCGGCCGTGCAGGCGAAGTCGCCATGGGCGGCTACTTTAGGGGACTCGAACGCGGCACGGGCGGCCGTGCCAGAGGAAAGGGTGTCCAGCGTGGCCGCGAGCGCGACCAGCAGGTCTTGTTTGACAGAGAGCATGGCCCGATTTTACGGGGCCGGGAAATGCCAGCTGCGCTGCGCGTCAATCGCATTGTGGGCGCTGCCGTTGTGTGGTGAAATTCCGCCGGGGTGGCCCCTCACCCATCCCCCTTAAAGGAGACTCCATGAAACAGCTTCTTTCCCTGACCGCGCTGGGCCTGGCCCTGTCCCTGGGTGCGGCACATGCCGCCGACAACGCCACACCCTCGGCGCAGCAATCCAAGATGGCCAGCTGCAACACTGACGCCAAGGGCATGAAGGGAGACGAGCGCAAAGCCTTCATGAAAAACTGCCTGAGCCACAAACCCGCCACGCAGCAGGACAAGATGAAGACCTGCAACACCGACGCCAAAGGCATGAAGGGCGATGAACGCAAGGCGTTCATGGCCCAATGCCTCAAGAAGTGACGCGGCACACCGCGCGCCACCCGCCTGTCCCGCCAGGCGGTTTTTTTTTGCCGCAATGCATCCGCCTACGATATGACGCCCCTACCACCGCCCCCTGCGAACCCTACGGCCCCTGACATGCCCCACGCTGGCGTCCCGGCGCCCCGCGCCACCCGGATCCCCTCCATTTCCTGCGTGCTGCCGGCCTACAACGAGGGCCAGAACCTGGCCCAGGTGGTACCGCAGGTGCTGGCATCGCTGCACGCGCTGTCGCCCCAGGTGGAGGTGCTGGTGGTCGACGACGGCAGCCGCGACGACACGGCCGCCGTGGCGCGCGCGCTGTGCGCGGCGCACCCGGGCGTGGTGCTGATCGAGCTGTCGCGCAATTTCGGCAAGGAAGCGGCGCTGACCGCTGGACTCGACGCCGCGCGCGGCGAGGTCGTCGTGCTGATGGACGCCGACGGCCAGCACCCGGCCGCCCTGCTGCCGCAGATGCTGGAAAAATGGCAGCAAGGCAGCGACGTCGTGTATGCCGTGCGGCGCACGCGCGACGACCAGTCGCCGCTGCACGCGCGTCTGGCGCACCTGTTCTACCGCCTCGTCAACTGGGGCAGCCGGGTCGCCATTCCGGCCGACGCGGGCGACTTCCGCTGGATGGACCGCAAGGTGGTCGACGCCCTGAAAGCGCTGCCCGAGCGCAACCGCTTCATGAAGGGCCTGTACGCCTGGGTCGGCTTTCAGAGCACGGCGCTGGATTACCTGCCCCTGCCGCGCACCCAGGGCCACAGCAGCTTCGGGCTGCGCGGCGCGTTTTCGCTGGCGCTGACCGGCATGGTGGCGTTCTCTTCAACCCCGCTGCGTGCGCTGTCGCTGCTGGGCCTGCTGCTGTCCATGGCTTCATTGGCCTACGGCCTGTGGGTGGTGCTCGAGTACTTCTGGCTCGGCATCGAGGTGCCGGGCTATGCCACGCTGGCGGCAGGCATGATGTTTTTGAGCGGCATCCAGTTGCTGTCGATCGGCGTGCTCGCCGAGTACGTGGGCCGCATCTACGAAGAGGTCAAGCGCCGCCCGTCCTACCTGGTGAGCGAGCGCAGCGGCGCAGGCTTGGCGCAGGACGGCGCAGACCGCCCCGGCGCATGAGCGCGGCGCGCACAGGCTTGTGGTTTCTGGCCGTCGGCGGCACCGCGGCGCTCACCCACATGGCGGTGTTCGCGCTGGCGCAGCGCTGGCTGTGGCCCGAGGCGGCCAACGCGCTGGGCTTTGGCGTGGCCTTTTTGGTCAGCTTTGCGGGCCACCGGCGGCTGAGCTTCCATGGTGCCGGCACCACGCTGGCGCAGAGCCTCGCACGCTTTGGCGCCACGGCGCTGGCCGGCTTTGCCGTCAATGAACTCGCGTTCGTGCTGCTGCTGCGCGTGGCGGGCTGGCCGTCATGGCTGGCGCTGGTCACCGCCATGGGGCTCGCAGCCGGCCAGACCTTTGTGCTCAGCCGGTTCTGGGCCTTCCGGCGCTGAGCGCCACAGGCTCCAGCCCGCACCGCGCTGCACCGCCACCCAGCCGGCGGGAATCTGCGCCGCGGGCAGCGCGTTCGGCGCCACCAGCCAGCGCCCCGGCTGCTGCGCAGCCGATGCGAGCACCTCGGGCGTTTGCAGTACGCGGCCGGCAGCGGGGTCAAAGTCGGCCCCTTCGAACAGTTCTCGGCGCCAGTTGTCGCCCGCCGAGCGGCGCAACGCCGTCCAGTCCTGCACCACCACCATGGGCTGCACGGACTGGGTGTAGAACGGCAGGTCGTACGGGTATTCGCCGAGCGCATACACCGTGTCGGATGGGCGCGCCTGGCAGGCCAGCGTGCGCGCGATGTCCTGCGTGCCATGGCGCGCCGCATATCGGCCCGCCAGCCCATGGACCGCCACGGCCACGGCCACGGTCAGCAGGCACAGCGCGCCCCACAGGGCGCGCTCCCAGCGGTGGCCGCCGAGCCAGCGCTGCCAGCCCAGCGCGGCCAGCAAGGCCAGGGGCGGCATCACCGGCAGCACGTAGCCGACGATCTTGGAGTTCGGCACCGAGAAGAAGCCGACGATGGCGACCATCCAGATCCAGCACAGCAGCCAGACCGGCCGCGCTATTGAATCAGTAGCTGCTTGCGCAGACTGGACGGGCGCTTTGACCTGATTCAATGCAAAAATCACCCAGGGAAAGAACAGGCCGGCCAGCGCCGGCAGGTAGAACCACCAGGGCCGGGGGTTGTTGAACGCCGTGCCGGTGTAGCGGCCGAACTGCTGCACGCCAAACAGGTAGCCGACAAAGTCCGGGTACTGCCGCTGGGCCAGCACGAACCACGGCAGGGCAATCACGGCGAACAGCGCCAGTCCGCTGGCCCAGGGCAGGCGCAGCGCCTTGGGCAACTGGCGCGTCCAGAGCAGCCAGACCAGCAGCACCAGCCCCGGCAAGGCCAGGCCGATCAGCCCCTTGGAGAGCACGCCCAGCGCGCAGGCCACAAAACCCAGGCGCGCCAGCGCGGCATGGGGGCGCGGGCCGTGCAGGAAGGCCAGCGCGAAGCTCCAGATGGCAACGCCTATCCACGCGGCGACCAGCATGTCGTGGTTCACGTACTGCCCGGCCGCCAGAAACGACAGGCTGGTGCCCAGCATCAGCGCCGCGCGCCGCGCCACCGCGGGCGGGGCCACCTGCAGCGCCGCCAGGTACACGGTCACCATCATCAGCCCCGCGTGCAGGGCCGGCGCCAGGCGCGCCGCCCAGACCCCGGCGCCGAAGACGGCCATGGCGAGCGCCTGCAGCCAGTGCAGCAGCGGCGGCTTGTGGAAGAAGGGAATGCCGTCGAGCCGCGGCGTCAGCCAGTCGCCCGAGACCAGCATCCAGCGGCCGATTTCGGCATAGCGCCCCTCGTCGGGCAGGGCCAGCGGGCGCAAGCCCGCGAGGACCAGCAGCAGCGCCCACAGCGCGCCCATCATCAGCCAGGATTTTCGGGATTCGGTCAGGCGCATGTGCAGCGGGGCCCGGTCACGCGGGCGCCGCAGGGAAGAGATCGTGGCCGCGCGCCAGGCGCACATCCGCAGCGGCCAGCGCCTGCGCGAACGCAGCGCTGGCCAGGTAGGCGCCTTCGCGCGCGCGCGCCGCCCCGATGGCGTCGTCCGCGTCGGCGCGTTCGGCGGGGTGGCACATCAGCACCGTGCCCGCGGGCGCTGTGCGCAGCCAGCGCTGCATGTGCTGCGCATACGCCGCGGTGTCGCCCGAAAAATCGTAAATACCCGACAGCACCTCCGCATGCGGCAGCCCCGCGCGGTTGGCTTGGCGCACCAGGGCCTGCGCGCCCCAGGCCGCAATGGTGCGCGCCTTGAGGTCGCGCTGGCCCGGCGGCGCCAGCGACACGCGCAGCCAGGGCGGATGCTGCGGGTAGCGCCGCTGCACGGCCTCGACCAGCGCCTCGCGGATGCCGCGGAACTGTTGCACATGCTGGTGGCCGTCGATGTGGTCGGGCGGCGCCTTCCAGTGCGCTTCGAACGCGTCGAGTTGGCGCTCGACCACGGGGCGCACGGCATCGGCGCGCAAGGCCCTGAGGGCGGCGCGCACCATTAGCGCCGGCAGCGGCTGGCCATGCCCCGCCGCCACGGCGAACGCGCTGGTCCAGTCCAGGTGCAGCCCCACATCCAGCTGGCCGCGCAGCGGCTGCAGCCGGGCCACATCCTCGCGCCAGCGCGGCGACAGCACCATGGCGCTGGTCGCGCTCAGGCGCCCCTGGGCGGCCAACGCGGCGATCGCGCGCGACACGCCCGCGCTCAGGGCGAAGTCGTCGGCGCACAGAACCAGGGCGCGCGCCATCTCAGAGCGGCGCCTTCGCCGCGCCCGCGGCGACTTGCACCGACCAGCCCCAGCCGCCACGCACCCGGTGGGCATCCTCGGGGCCGGTGCCCGGCGGCCACAGGTTCAGCACCCCCAGGCGCTCGGGCTCGCCCGGTGCAATCCAGGGACTCACGGCCAGGTTGCCGTCGATCAGCACGCGGGGCTGCTCGGGCAGCCACAGCGCCACCGCCCCGCTGACCGTGGCGGGCCCGCGGATGATCGGAATCGGGCCGCCCAGCGCCTGCCGCGCCGGGCCGGCCACGGCCAGTGCCAGCTCCTCGGACGCAAATTCCCGCCAATGCGGCGCGCGCGGCCGGTGGCGCCCGAACGCGGAGGATTCATACGACTGCCACACCAGCAGGGCCTGCAACAACACAAAGAACACGCCCGCCAGCGCCAACACGCGACGTGCGCTGAGGGGTTCCTCGCGCAGGCGCAGCCAGGCCATGAGGGCCGGCACCGTCCACATCGCAAAGGCCGTGCCCCATTGCAGCTGCAGGTCCACGCCGCCGAGCACACCCATGGCCGCCATGAACAAGGGCGGCAGCAGGCCCCAGCACAGCAGGACCGAGGCACCACGCTCCGCTGTTTGCGCAGCATGCTGCGGACCAGCGCTTGGCGGCAGGCGCGCACCGGGCGCCGCCAAGCGGCGCTGCGCCCACCACACCGCAGCCAGCAGCAAGAGGGCCGGCAGGCAGCGGTTGAACAGCCAGTCCGCCAGCCATTTCGTCGATGCGGTCAGGCGCTCGACGGGGCCCAGCTGGGCGCCCAGCGACGACTGCATCGCATAGGCGATGGGGCCGCGCTCCTGCTGCAGCAGCCATAGCGCATGGGGCAGGACCAGCGCCAGCGCGACCGCGACCGCCAGCACCAGGCCGCGGCGCTGCAGCGGGTCGCGCCACAGGCCGTGGCGCGCGAACAGCCACAGCCCGCACAGCGCCGTGACCGCGTACTGGTACTTGCTGAGCATGCCCGCTGCGGCCACCACGCCCAGCGCCAGCCACCAGCGCAGCTGCGGCCGCGTGAGGATGCGCCACCACAGCCAGGCACTCGCCGCGACCCACAGCGTGAGCGCCGTGTTGTGGTTGTAGTAGTACAGCCGGCCGTTGTAGAAAGTGATGCACAGCGCCGCCAGCAGCCCCACCACGGCGCAGTGCCGGCCGTACACCTCGCGCAGCAGCGCCGCGTAGAGGGCCAGCGAGGCCAGCGTGCACAGCGCGCCCAGCAGGTAGCTCGACCAGGCGGACCACCCGGTCAGCTGCACAAAGGCCCACAGCATCCAGGTGGGCAGCGGCGGGTGCTTGTAGTAGCCCCATTGCAGTGAGCGCATCCAG
>NZ_MWOM01000077.1:13083-16385 GCF_012931925.1 Acidovorax sp. SRB_24 | reverse complement strand
CAGACTTCGGGTCGCCTTCTCTTTGGTGACTTTCTCTTGGCGACCAAGAGAAAGTTACTGCGCTGCCGGGCGCACATCCCGGCCAGCAGCCTCGGCAAAAAGCGCCCCCTTGGAACATCAAAAACCACAAAAACGATAGCTACACAAGCGCTAGAGCCAGATTTCATCGCAAAGACGGATACGGCAGCAGCCCATGCCGCATGCGCGCCCGCTCGCAGGCCTCGCTGCCGGCCGCGAACTCGCGGCAGGGCGAAGGGCGCCATTCGTAGATGCCGCAGGCCGCTTTTTCACCGATCTTGCCGGTCAGCGCCGCGCAGCGCGGCGTGCGGTGGTCGGTGCCGCGCATGCGGCACAGCTGGTCGGTGATGGGGTCCGCCAGCCCCGCCGGCACGCGGCCGCCGCAGCCTTCGAGTTCTGGCATGGCGAAGTCCACGCGAAAGCTGGCGCAACAGGCGCCGCAGGTCAGGCAAGGGTGGGTCATGGGAAGGCAGGGCGGTGCGGGGCGTGCGCCATGGAACAGAGGGCAAAAAAGCGGCCGAAGCCGCTATGTGTTGAAAGGGCGCTTTGCTGTGAGCGCACCGGCGTTTCAGGCCACGCGGCCGAGCAGCAGGTACTCCATGAGGGCCTTTTGCACGTGCATGCGGTTTTCCGCCTCGTCCCAGACCACCGATTGCGGGCCGTCGATGACCTCGGCCTCGACCTCCTCGCCGCGGTGCGCGGGCAGGCAGTGCATGAACAGGGCGTCGGGCTGGGCCACGGACATCATCTCGGCGTCCACGCACCAGTCGGCAAAGGCCTTCTTGCGCTCCTCGTTTTCGGCCTCGTAGCCCATGCTGGTCCACACATCGGTGGTGACCAGGTCGGCGCCGCGGCAGGCGTCCAGCGGATTGCTGAAAAATTGATAGCTGCCGGCGCTGGCCCCGCCTGCGCCTACGGCCAATTTCTCATCCACTTCGTAGCCGCTCGGCGTGCTCACATGCACCTTGAAGCCGAGCAGCTGCGCGGCCTGCAGCCACGTGTTGGCCATGTTGTTGCCGTCGCCGACCCAGGCCACGGTCTTGCCCGCGATGCTGCCGCGGTGCTCGATGAAGGTGAAGATGTCGGCCAGGATCTGGCAGGGGTGGAACTCGTTGGTCAGGCCGTTGATGACCGGCACGCGCGAGTCGGCGGCAAAGCGCTCGATCTTGGTCTGCTCGTAGGTGCGGATCATCACCAGGTCGACCATGCGGCTGATGACCTTGGCGCTGTCGTCGATGGGTTCGGCGCGGCCGAGCTGGCTGTCGCCCGTGGTCAGGTGGACCACGCTGCCGCCGAGCTGGTACATGCCGGCCTCGAAGCTGATGCGCGTGCGCGTGCTGGCCTTTTCAAAGATCATGGCCAGCGTGCGGTCGGCCAGCGGGTGGTGCTTTTCGTAGGCCTTGAACTTCTTCTTGATGAGGGCGGCGCGCTCGAACAGGTAGGCGTATTCGTCGGCGCTGAGGTCACTGAATTGAAGGTAATGTTTCATGGCAGTCTCGTTGCAGGGGGGCGCGGTGCCCGGGGCGCTCACTCGGCCAGCAGGTCTTTGACCAGCGGGGCCAGCAGGGCGACGATCTCGTCGGCTTCGGCAGTGGTCAGGATCAGCGGCGGCACGATGCGGATCACGGTGTCGGCGGTCACGCTGATCAAGAGGCCCGCCTCGGCTGCGCGGCCTACCAAGGCGCCGCAGGGCTTGGCCAACTCGACGCCGATCATCAGGCCCTGGCCGCGGATTTCCTTGACCCCGGGCAGGCTGCCGAGCGCTTGCTGCAGCGCGGCCTGGAGGTGCGCGCCCACGGTGGCGGCGTTCTGCAGCAGGCCGTCTTCTTCCATGATGCGGATCGTTTCCACGCCGGCCCGCATCGCCAGCGGGTTGCCGCCGAAGGTGCTGCCGTGGTTGCCCGGCTGCAGCACGTCCGCGGCCTGGGGGCCCGCCACCACGGCGCCGATCGGCACGCCCGAGCCCAGGCCCTTGGCCAGCGGCATCACGTCGGGCACGATGCCGGCCCACTGGTGGGCGAACCACTTGCCGGTGCGGCCCATGCCGCACTGCACCTCGTCGATCATCATGAGCCAGCCGCGCTCGTCGCACAGCGCGCGCAGCTGCTGCAGGTAGTCGATGCGCATGGGGTTCACGCCGCCCTCGCCCTGGATGGTCTCGAAGAACACTGCGACCACGTTGGGGTTGCCCTCGGTGGCTTTCCGGATGGCCTCGATGTCGTTGACCGGCACGCGGATGAAGCCGTCGACCAGCGGGCCAAAGCCGGTGTGGATCTTGGGGTTGCCGGTGGCCGACATGGTGGCGATCGAGCGGCCATGGAAGGCCTTTTCGTAGACGACGATCTCGGGTTTTTCGATGCCCTTGTCCACGCCGTACTTGCGCGCAATCTTCAGCGCCGCCTCGTTGGCTTCCAGGCCCGAGTTGCAGAAGAACACGTTGGCCATGCCCGACAGCTCCACCAGCTTGGCGGCCAATTGCTCCTGGCCGGGGATGTGGTAGTAGTTCGAGGTGTGGATCAGCTTGGCGACCTGGTCCTGCAGCGCGGGCACCAGGCGGGCGTGGTTGTGGCCCAGGGTGTTGACCGCAATGCCGCCGAGCGCGTCCAGGTACTGCTTGCCGTTGACGTCCCAGACGCGGCTGCCCTGGCCGTGCGACAGCGCAATCGGCACGCGGCCATAGGTGTTCATCACGTGGGGCGAGGCGGCCTCAATCAAAGCGGTCATGCAGCAATCTCCAGACGGTGCGGGTGGCGGGCCGGCTCGGTGCGGCCCGGAAAAACGGAGTGCTGATTCTAGGGTGTGCTCCCGCATCGACTGCTGAACATTGCGCATCACTGCAATGCCCCTGCGCGCGCGGCATGGGTCGAAAGGGCCAGCTCTTATATAAGAGTTAGAATCACGTGTTGCGGCGCAACAGGCAGCGATCCTGCAGCGGCCCGTCACTTTCACCTTTCTCACTGCGATGGCTTCACCTTCCACCCAAGAAGTTTTCATCCAGGGCATCACCCTCGGAGGCAAAACCTTCCGTCCGAGCGACTGGGCCGAGCGGCTGGCGGGAGTGATGAGCGGCTTTCGTCCCGGCGGCGCCCAGCCGGGCAGCCACCTGTGCTATTCGCCCTGGTGCGTGCCCACGGTCATCAACGGCACCAAATGCGTGGTCGTCAACCACGCGCTGCGCGACTACGAGCCCATGGCCTGGGACTTCGTCATGAATTTCGCGCGCGACAACGAATTGCAGGTAGTGGAGGCGTGTCTGCTGCCGGATGTGGTGCAGGAGGCGGCTT
>NZ_MWOM01000077.1:0-12965 GCF_012931925.1 Acidovorax sp. SRB_24 | reverse complement strand
GCCAAGGCTTTCACCTTGGCGGACAGGCGGCTCTTGTCGCGAGCGGCCTTGTTCTTGTGGAAGATGCCCTTGTCCGCAATGGTGTCCACCACGGCTTGCATCTTGGCGAACAGTTCGGTCGCCTTGGTCTTGTCGCCGGTCAGAACGGCTTTTTCAACGTTCTTGACGGCGGTGCGGTATTTGGAGCGCAGTGAGGTGTTCGCGGCGTTGAGCTTCGTGTCCTGGCGGACGCGTTTGCGGCCCGAAGCCAGGCGCGGGTTCTTTTTCTTGGGTTTAGCAGATGCCATGATGTAGGTTCCTTGTGTCTGAGGATGATGCCAGCAAAGCCGGAGATTATAGCGTAGGCCGTCTTTCGGCCTTGCCGCCCCCGCGGCGGCGCGCGGGAAGGTAAAAAGGCGCAACAACGCCCGGCAGGCCGCCTGCACCCCAGAGGCCAGCGCATACACTCGGCGCGGTGTCACTGCTCAAAGCCGCCTCCGTTGTTTCCGTTCTGACCCTGGCATCGCGTGTCACGGGCCTGGCGCGCGACCTGATCATGGCGTCGATGTTCGGCGCCAACGCGCTGACCGACGCGTTCAACGTCGCCTTCCGCATCCCCAACCTGTTTCGCCGCCTGTTCGCCGAAGGGGCCTTCAGCCAGGCCTTTGTGCCGGTGCTGGCCGCCGCCAAGGCCCAGCACGGCGAGGACGCCACGCGCCAGCTCATCAGCCACGTGGCCACGGTGCTGGCGTGGGCGCTGCTGGTGACCTGCGTGGCCGGCGTGTTGGGCGCGCCGCTGCTGGTCTGGCTGCTGGCCAGCGGCCTGCGCCAGAGCGCCGAGAGCTTTGACGCGGCCGTGGTCATGACGCGCTGGATGTTCCCGTACATCGGCTTCATGTCGATGGTGGCGCTGGCCGCCGGCGTGCTCAATACCTGGAAGCGCTTTGCCGTGCCGGCCGCCACGCCCGTGCTGCTGAACCTGTGCATGATCGCCGCCGCCTGGCTGGGCGCACCGCTGCTGGCCGCGCGCGGCATCGAGCCCATCTATGCGATGGCCGGCGGCGTGATGGCGGGCGGTATGCTGCAGCTGGCGGTGCAGGTGCCGGCGCTGCTGCGCCTGGGCCTGCTGCCGCGCATCGGCCTGAACCTTGCTGCGTTGCGCGCGGCCTGGGCCGACGCCGACGTGCGGCGCATCCTGCGCCTGATGGCGCCAGCCTTGCTGGGCGTGGGCGTCGCGCAGATCTCGCTGATGATCAACACGCAGATTGCGTCGTACCTAACGCCGGGCAGCGTGACCTGGCTGTTCTATGCCGACCGGCTGATGGAGTTCCCCACCGCGCTGCTCGGCGTGGCGCTGGGCGTGGTGCTCACGCCGCAGCTGTCGGCGGCCAACGCCGCCGGCGACGCGCGCAGGTATTCCGCCATGCTCGACTGGGGCCTGCGCATCGTCGTGCTGCTGTCCGTGCCCTGCGCCGTGGGCTTGCTGGCCTTTGCGCAGCCGCTGGTGGCCACCCTGTTCCACTATGGCGCGCTCAAGGACAGCGACGTGGGGCAGATCGCGCTGGCCCTGGCCGGCTATGGCGCCGGCCTGGTGGGCCTGGTGGCGATCAAGGTGCTGGCGCCGGGCTACTACGCCCGCCAGGACATCCGCACGCCGGTGCGCATTGCGGTGGTGGTGCTGGTCGTGACCCAGCTGCTGAACCTGGCCCTGGTGCCGCGGCTGGCGCACGCCGGCCTGGCCCTGTCCATCGGATTGGGAGCGCTGGTCAATGCCGGATGGCTGCTGTGGGGGCTGCTGCAGCGCGGCAGCTACCAGCCACAGCCGGGCTGGGTGCTGTTCTCTCTGCAGGTGGCAGCCGCCAGCGCCTTGCTGGCGGTGTTCCTGCTGTGGGGCGCGCAGCACTTCGACTGGATCGCGCTGCGCGCGCACCGCGCGCAGCGCGTGGGGCTGCTGGCGCTGATGCTGTGCGCCGCCGCGGGGGTGTATTTCGCGGTGTTGCGGGTGGCGGGCCTGCAGCTGCGCGACACGCTGCGGCGCTGATCGGGGTTTTTCGGGGAGCGGCTTGACGCGCAGCGGCCTGCCCTTTACAACGCTTTCATGTTGCCGAGCTTTGCCGTTCCCACCCCGCTGGAGTACTTTGCCGCGCTGGTGCAAAGCGACGAGCAGTTCCCGCTGTTCGAGGCGGCCGCCAGCATCGCCCAGGACGAATACCCCGCACTCGACGTGCAGCAGCTGCTGGGCGACCTCGACCAGCTGCAGGCGCGCCTGCAGCGCCGCCTGGCCGCCGATGCCCCGGCGCTGCAGCGTCTGCGCACGCTGAACCAGTTCTTCTTCGGCGACCTGGGCTTCGGCGGCAACGTGAACAACTATTACGACCCCGAAAACAGCTACCTCAACGCCGTGCTGCGCACCCGGCGCGGCATCCCGATCTCCCTGGGCGTGCTGTGGATGGAGTTGGCCCAGGGCATGGGATTGCATGTGCGCGGCGTGGCGTTTCCGGGGCATTTCATGGTCAAGGCACTGCTGCCCAAAGGGCAGGTGCTGATCGATCCGTTCACCGGCCAGTCGCTTTCGCGCGAAGAGCTGTCCGAGCGGCTGGAGCCCTACCAGCGCAGCGCTGGCATGAGCGGCGACGAGGTGCCCATGGGCCTGTACCTGCAGGCGGCGACGCCGCGCGACATCATTGCGCGCATGCTGCGCAACCTCAAGGAGGTGCACCGCTCCCAGCAGGACTGGCAGCGCCTGGTGGCCGTGCAGGACCGCCTGGTGGTGCTCTTGCCCGAAGCCTGGGGCGAGTGGCGCGACCGGGGCCTGGCCCATGCCGAGCAGGGCCACTCGGCGCAGGCGGTCAAGGATTTGGAGACCTACCTGGCCCATGCGGAGGCAGAAATGGACAGCGGCGGCATTGCCGAGCGCGTGGCCGAGCTGCGGCGCACGGCGGGCTGAAAATGTGACCGTCTGAGGCTTCGTGTGTGGGTTTGTAAGGCGCGTTGACGGTGTGATATCCCATCGGTAAATTGCCCGCTGTGCGTTGCACCATCAGGGTGCAGTGCTTCAAAAAACATACTCAATGGGGGTCTAGATGCGTGCATTCAAACGTGTGGTGGTTTCTTGCCTGGTGGCCGGATTGAGCTTGTCGGGCCTGCCGCTCACGGCGCAGGCTGCCATCGTGGGCACCGACCAGGTGCTGGCGGCCTCCGCATCGGGCTCCGACCGCGATCGGGTCAGCACCTTCCTGGCCCGTGACGATGTGCGCACCGCCCTGCAGGGCCAGGGCGTGAGTGCCGACGCCGCCATGGCGCGCGTGCAGGCCATGTCCGACGCGGAGGTGGCGCAGTTGGCCTCGCGCGTGGACCAGGCGCCAGCGGGCGGTGATGTCCTCGGGGTGGTGTTCACGGTCTTCATCGTCCTGCTGATCACGGACATCCTCGGGCTGACCAAGGTGTTCCCGTTCACCCGCTCGGTGCGCTGATGCCGCTTCGCCGCGCTGGCTGGAGGACCCCCGCTGCGGCGGGGGTTTTGCTTTGGGCGCTGCTGCTGTCGGGGTGCGCCTCGCCACAACTCAGCGCTCTGGACCAGCACTGGCCACCGGCCTTGCCGCCTGCCGTGCTGCTCAAGGGCGTGCCATTTTTTGCGCAGGAGGACCACCTGTGCGGCCCGGCCTCGCTGGCCATGGTGGCGCAGGCTGCGGGCGTGCGGGTGACACCTGGCGAGCTGACCGAGCAGGTCTATGTGCCGGGACGCCAGGGCGCGCTGCAGCAGGAAATGCTCGCGGCCACGCGCCGGCAGGGTCTGGTGGCCTATCCGCTGGCGCCGCGCCTGCAGGACCTGCTACAGGAAGTGGCGGCCGGGCAGCCGGTGCTGATCCTGCAGAACCTGTCGCTGCCGATCGCACCCCGGTGGCATTACGCGGTGGTGATCGGCTACGCCCGCGAGCGCAACGAGGTCGTGCTGCATTCCGGCGTGACCGAGCGCATGGTGATGGCGCTGTCCACGTTCGAGCACACCTGGGCGCGTTCCGGGTACTGGGCGATGCGTGCGGTGAAGCCCGATCGTCTGCCGGTGACGGTCGAGGCCGAGACCTGGGCGACGGCCGCGGCGGCGCTCGAGCGCGTTCATCCGCGTGCCGCGCAGACGGCCTATGCCACGGCGCTGGCCCGGTGGCCGGACCAGCGGGCCAGCCTGCTCGGGGCGGGCAATGCGGCGTATGCGCTGCGCGAGCGGGCGCGCGCTGCGGAGGCCTATGCACTGGCCACGCGGGTGCACCCCAACTTTGCCGACGCGTGGAACAATCTGGCGCAAGTGCGGCTGGAGATGGGCCAGCGGCGTGCGGCCCGCGCTGCGATCGAGCGCGCCGTGGCGCTGGGCGGGCCTCGCCTGGCCCAGTACCAGGAACTGCAGCAAAAAATCAGGGCGCGGTGAAGAGCGTTGTGTGCGCTGCCGAGTGCACGCCGGCCCGATTCCATGCTTTTGCAGGAAATCGGCTTGTAACGCTTATGCAGTAAGCGTTAGAAGCTATGATTTTTGAATCACATCGGCGAAAGGGCCGCTACACCAGCCGCGCGGCGAACAACTCTTTTTTCAGGTACGCATAGAACAGTGGCGCCGCCACCAGCCCGGCCGGGCCAAAGACCGCCTCGGCCACGAACATCACCGCGAGCAGCTCCCACACGCCCATGTGGGTGCGCTGGCCCACCACTTTGGCGTTGATCACGTATTCGGCCTTGTGGATCAGGATCAGGAAACCCAGGCAGGCGACCGCGGCTGCGGGCGACACGGACAGGCCTACCAGGGTGATGACCGCGTTGCACACCAGGTTGCCGACGATGGGCACCAATCCCGCCACAAACGTGAGCGTGATCAAGGCCGGCGAGTAGGGCAGGTGCAGGTCCCACAGCGGCAGCACACCCAGCAGGAACACGGCGGTGAGCGCGGTGTTGAAAGCGGCGATCCAGAATTGCGCGGCCACGATCTGGCGGAAGGCGTCGCCAAAGCGGGTGATGCGCAGGTGCAGCTGCTGCGCCAGCGGCCGGTGAGCAGACGCCACGGGGCGCACCGCGGCCAGCGCGCCGATCAGCAGGCCCACGTAGGCGTGGAGCAGACCGCCGAGCCAGGCCCGGCCTGCCACCGCCAGCGTGCCGGCCTTGGCCGCGAGGTAGCTGGCGAGGGTTTTCTGGATCTCGGCCGCGCCCTCGGGCAGCAGGGCCGCGATGTCGGACGGCAGCTTCAGGCGCAGCTCAAGCACTGTGCGCGCCAGGTAATCGAGCAGCTCGCGGTACTGCTGCGGCGCCTCGGTGATGTAGCCGCGCGAATGCGACAGGCCGAGCATCAACAAGGCCAGCGGTGCCAGCATGACCAGCGCTGCCGCGCAGATCTGGGCCCAGCGCAGCAGCAGGGGCGTCAGCGGCTTGCGGCGCCCCAGCCGCGCGAACTGCCAGGCCAGCCAGCGCGTGACGAGAAAGCCCAGGCAGGCGAACAACAGGCCTGGCAGCAGCCCATGCCCCAGCAGCAGCCACAGCGCGCCGGCCATCAACGCATAACTGGCCACCCGCACGCCCAGCGGCGCGGACGGGGCCGACACGGGCGCCGCAGGCATCCCCATTGCGCGCTGCGGTGTCAGGCGACCACGACGGCGGCGCCGTCACCGCGCGGCGCAATGGCGCCGATGGTGTGCACTTGCTCACCGGCTGCGCGCAGCATCGCCGCGGTGGCCTCTGCGTGGGCGGCATCGACCACCACCACCATGCCAATGCCGTTGTTGAAGGTGCGGTTCATCTCGATGTCGTCAATGCCAGCGGTTTTCTGCAGCCAGGCAAACAGTTCGGTCTGGGGCCAGCTGCCCTTGGCCAGGTGCGCCGCCATGCCTTCGGGCAGCACGCGCGGGATGTTCTCCAGCAGACCGCCGCCCGTGATGTGGGCCAGCGCCTTGATGGGGTGCGCGGCCAACGCGGCCAGCACGTTCTTCACGTAGAGGCGCGTGGGCTCCATGATGGCCTGCTTGAAGGGTTTGCCGTCGAGCGTGGCGGGTACCGCCTGGGCGGCCTCGGCGCGTTCGATGCACTTGCGCACGAGCGAAAAGCCGTTGGAGTGCACGCCGCTGCTGGCCAGGCCCAGCACCACGTCGCCCACCTGCACGTTCTGGCCCGCGAGGATCTTGGATTTTTCGACCGCACCGACGGCAAAGCCGGCCAGGTCGTATTCGCCAGCGGGGTACATGCCGGGCATTTCCGCCGTTTCCCCGCCGATCAGCGCGCAGCCGCTCAATTCGCAGCCAGTGGCGATGCCGCCGACGACGGCCGCTGCCGTGTCCACATCGAGCTTGCCGCAGGCGAAGTAGTCGAGGAAGAACAGCGGCTCGGCACCCTGCACCAGCACGTCGTTGACGCTCATGGCGACCAGATCGATGCCCACGGTGTCGTGCATGTTCCATTCGAACGCCAGCTTGAGCTTGGTGCCCACGCCGTCGGTGCCGGACACCAGCACGGGTTCCTTGTAGCGCTTGGGCACCTCGAACAGCGCGCCGAAGCCGCCGATGCCGGCCATCACGCCCTCGCGCATGGTCTTTTTGGCCAGCGGCTTGATGCGTTCAACCAAGGCGTCGCCCGCGTCGATGTCAACGCCGGCGTCTTTGTACGAAAGGGGGGTAGGGGTGTGGGCAGAGGAGCTCATGGCAGGGGTGGCGCGGACCAGCGCGCCAGCAGACTAAAATTTGCGCAGATTCTACGGGTTGCGCGCGCTGCGCCCCCCGGTGCCGCCCCATCCCCACACCGCCCAGCCGACCAGCCCACCGCCACATGCCACGTTTTGCCACACCCCGCTGCACCTGCGCACGCGCAGGCGGGTCGCCGCCATGAAGCAGCTTGCCCTGGACATCGGCCTTGCGCCCGTTCCCACGCTGGAGCGCTTTTTTGCCGGGCCCAACACCGCCGCGCTGCAGCACCTGCAGCACGCCGTGGGCAGCGCCGCCGACCACGCGCCGGTGCCGACCTACCTCTGGGGCGAGTCGGGCAGCGGCAAGTCGCACCTGCTCAAGGCCGTGCGCGAGGCGCTGCGAGATCACGGGGCGAGCGTGGGCTGGCGCGATGCCACGAGCAAGTACGCCCCGGCCTTCGACGAAAAATGGACCGCCGTCATCCTCGACGACGTGCACCTCTACAGCACCTCGCAGCAGAACGTGGCGTTCAACTGGTTCATCAACGCCATGAGCCCGGCCAATGGCGTGCAGCGCTGGGTGCTGGCCGCCGGCAGCCTGCCGCCGGCCGACCTGCCGCTGCGCGAGGACCTGCGCAGCCGCCTGGGCTGGGGCCATGTGTTCCAGCTGCAGAGGCTTGGCGAGAGCGAGCTGCGCGCTGTGCTGCGCCAGCAGGCCGACGCGCGTGGCGTCTTCCTCGGCGACGAGGTGATGGACTACATGCTGCGGCGCTTCTCGCGCGACCTGGGCAGCCTCATGCAGCTGCTCGAACAGCTCGACAGCTACGCGCTGCGCACCCGGCGCGCCATCACCATTCCGCTGCTCAAGGACATGCTCGATTCCGAGTGATGCCCTGTGTGCGCTTTTTTGACCGCTTTTTTCCGTACCGCATGAACCCTGACCCCCCGGCATCCCGCCCCCGGCTGGCGCTGTTCGACCTCGACCACACGCTGCTGCCCATCGACTCCGACTACGAGTGGGGCGAGTTCACCACGCGCATCGGCTGGAACGACCCGGCCGAATTCAGCCGCCGCAACGCCGAGTTCTTTGCCCATTACCAGGCCGGCACGCTCGACGTGCACGACTATGTGCGCTTTGCCATCGACGCCGCGCGCCTGCGCGGCCCTGAAGCGGCGGCCCAGGCACATGCCCGGTTCATGCGCGAGGTGGTGGAACCGGCCATCCGCCCGCAGGCGCTGGCCCTGCTGCGCCAGCACCAGCAGGCGGGCGACATGGTGGTCATCGTCACCGCCACCAACGAGTTCGTCACCGCGCCGATCGCCCAGGCGCTGGGCGTGCCCGAATTGCTGGCGGTGCAGCTCGAGCGGGGCACCGACGGCTGGTTCACCGGCGCGATTTCCGGCGTCCCGTCCATGCGTGCCGGCAAGGTCACGCGCATGGAGCAGTGGCTGGCGGCGCGCCAGCTGGGCTGGGGCAATGTGCACAGCACGTTCTACAGCGATTCGCTCAACGACCTGCCGCTGCTGGAGAAGGTCGACGAGCCCGTGGCCACCAACCCCGATGTGCGCCTGCGCGCGCTGGCCGCGCAGCGCGGCTGGCGCATACTGGACCTGTTTTAGTCCGAGGAGGGCGCTGCCGGCAGCAGGGCTGGCGCGGCGGCCTCCATCCAATCACAAGAATTCATGATCAAGACGTTCATCGACAAACTGCTGGGCAAAGCCAAACCGGGCGCCCGCAAAGCACGCATGCCACAGTTCGGCAAGCGCGAGGAAGTGCCCGCTTCGGTGCACGGCATCGACCCCGAGCGCGTGGACCGCCGCGCCGTGGACGTGGTGCGCACGCTGCAGCAAGCGGGCTTCGAGGCCTACATCGTCGGCGGCGCGGTGCGCGACCTGCTGCTGGGCCTGCGCCCCAAGGATTTCGACGTCGCCACCAATGCCACGCCCGAGCAGGTCAAGGGCCTGTTCCGCCGCGCCTTCATCATCGGCCGGCGCTTTCGCATCGTGCACGTGGTGCACGGGCGCGGCCGCGAGAATGAGGTGATCGAGGTCTCGACGTTCCGCGCCTACATGGACAACGCCGCCGCCGAGCAGGTCAGCGGCAACGAAAAGACCAGCCGCAATGCGCTGGCCGGCATGACGCACGCGGTGGATGCCAGCGGCCGCGTGCTGCGCGACAACGTCTGGGGCCCGCAGGACGAAGACGCCACGCGGCGCGACTTCACCCTGAACGCCATGTACTACGACCCCGAGACGCAGATCGTGGTCGACTACCACAAGGGCATTCAGGACGCCAAGAAGAAGACGCTGCGCATGATCGGCGACCCGGCCACGCGCTACCGCGAAGACCCGGTGCGCATCATCCGCGCTGTGCGCTTTGTCGCCAAGCTCAGCAAGCTCGGTTTCACGCTCGACGCCAAGACGGCGGCGCCGCTGGTAGAGTCGCAGCAGCTGCTGGCCGACGTGCCGCAGAGCCGCATGTTCGACGAGATGCTCAAGCTGCTGCAGACCGGCCACGCCATCGCCACCATCGAGCAGCTCAAAAAACTGGGCCTCTCTCGCGGCATCTATCCGCTGCTCGACGTGGTGGTCGAGCGCGCCGACACCGACTTCGTGCGCGCGGCCCTCACCGACACCGACCGCCGCGTGGGCGAAGGCAAGCCGGTGGCGCCAAGCTTCCTGCTCGCCTGCGTGCTGTGGCAGGACGTCAAGAGCGGCTGGGAGCGGCGCCTCAACGAACGCCAGCACCCGCTGCCGGCGCTGCAGGAGGCCATCGACGAGGTGTTCGACAAGCGCATCGGCGATGTGTCCGGGCGCGGCAAGCTCGCCGCCGACATGCGCGAGATCTGGGTCATGCAGCCGCGCTTTGAAAAGCGCGCCGGCCGCGTGCCCGAGAGCATGGTGGCGCAGCTGCGCTTTCGCGCAGGCTTTGATTTCATGCGCCTGCGCGCCGATGTCGGCGAGGTCGATGAGGCCTTGGCCAGCTGGTGGCAGGAGTACAGCACCGCCGACGAAAACCGCCGCTACGACCTCATGGAACAGGCGCGCGAGGAGCAAAAGAGCCGCACCCGCGCCCAGCCCGTGGTGCGGCGCGTGCCACGCGCGGCGCCCGCCGCCGCGCCCGCTGTTGCGCAGACCCAGCTGGCAGAGCAGCCCTTCGGCGGCGAAGGCGCCGACGACGGTGCGCCCAAGAAGCGCCGCCGGCGCCGGCGCAAGCCCGGTGGCGGCGAGGGCGGCGGCCCAGGTGAAGGCCAGCGCAGCAGCGCCGCGCCTGCTGCGGACCACGACTGAGCGGTGGCGCGGTCCTCGCCTCCGCCATCGCACACATGATTCCGGCACACGCCACGCCTGCGTGGATTGGGCTGGGCGCCAACCTCGGCGAGCGCGCCGCTGCGCTGCGTGCGGCCCTGGCGGCCATCGCGGCCTTGCCCGGCACGCGCGTGCTGCGCGTTTCGTCGCTCTACCGCAGCGCACCGGTCGGCGCGGGTGGGCCGGACTACCTCAATGCCGTGGCCGAGATCGCCACCACGCTGGCGCCGCAGGCCTTGCTGGAAGGGTTGCAGGCCATCGAGCAGGCGGCAGGGCGCGAGCGCCCCTACCGCAATGCGCCGCGCACACTCGACCTGGACATTCTCTTGTTTGGCGACGCGCCCATCGAGACCCCCACGCTCACCGCGCCGCACCCGCGCCTGCACGAGCGCGCCTTCGTGCTGCTGCCGCTGGCCGAAATTGCGCCGCAGCACGTGGCGGCGGAAGCGCTGCAGGCGGTGGCGTGGCAGCACATCGAGCGCCTCGATGCTGCCTGGTAGACGCTATTAAAAAAATAGCTTCCAACGCTTGATAGGTAAGCGTTAGAAGCATTTTTTATGCATATTTGGTGTGCCCGGCCAGGATGGGGCCGGACACCGCTGGCGGCGGGGATCAGTCCACCGTTGCGCCCGAGGCCTTCACCAACTTTTGGTACTTGCTGCGCTCGGCCGCCATGAAGGCGTCGAACTGTTCGGGCGTGGTGGCCACCGGCTCGGCCAGCAGGGAGGCAAAGCGGGTCTTGGTTTCGGGCGCATGGAGCGCCGCGACAAAGGCCTTGTTGAGTTTGTCGATCACAGGCTTGGGCGTGCCGGCCGGTGCGACCAGGCCCCACCAGGTGTCGATCGCGAAGCCTGGGAAGGTGCTCGACAGCGGCGGCACGCCGGGCAGCGCGGGGCTGGCCTGCAGCGAGGTCACGGCCAGGGCCTTGAGTTTGCCGGCGCGGATGTTGGGCGCCGCGGTTGCCAGGTTGTCGATGTTGAAGTCCACCTCGCCGGCCAGCAGCGCCAGCTGCGCCGGGTTGCCGCCGCGGTAGGGAATGTGCAGTGCAAATATGCCGGCGCGCTGCTTGAACAGCTCGCCCGCCAGGTGGCCCGCGCTGCCGTTGCCGCCGCTGCCATAGTTGAGCTTGGCGGGGTTGGCCTTGGCATAGGCGATCAGGTCGGCCACCGAATGGATCTTCAGGCGTTCGGCCTTGTCGGCATTGATGACCAGCACGTTGGGCACGCGCACCATTTGCGTGATGCCTGCGAAATCCTTGGCCGCGTCATAGGGCATGCGGCTGTAGAGCCAGGGGTTGACGGCGTGCGTGGCGGTGGCGGCGATGCCGATGGTCATGCCATCGGGTGCGGCCTTGGCGACGGCGTCGGCACCGATGTTGCCCCCTGCGCCGCCCTTGTTGTCAATGATGACCGTGCCGAGCGAGTCGCGCACGCGCTCCGCCAGCGCGCGGGCCGTGACATCGAGCGGTCCGCCGGGGGCGTAAGGCACGATCAGGCGGATGGGCGCGTCTTGCGCCTGGGCCAGGGGAGAGGCCAGGGCGGCGGCCGTGGCGAGGGTGGTAAGGAGGAGGTTTCTGCGGTTCATAGCCCTCCATTGTGCAAAAAAATTGCGCTTGGCGTGGGTTTGGGGACTGGTTTGCAGGATTCTTGCGGCAACGCAGCGGTTGGCGCAGCAGCCTACGGGTGTTTGTCGGCTTCGGACGTGAATGCGTCGGCAAAGAACTCCTCGGGCGGCAGGCAGCGCTGGGCGCTGTAGGCGTCGCGCGCGGACTCGACCACGATGGGCGCGCCGCAGGCATAGACCTGGTGGCCCGAGAGGTCGGCAAAGTCGTCGAGTACGGCCTGGTGCACGAAGCCGGTGCGGCCATGCCAATGGTCGTCGGGCAGCGCGTCGGACACCACGGGCACGTAGGCGAGGTTCGGCATGGCAGCCAGGCGCTCGCGCACCCAGGTGTCCATGTACAGGTCTGCCGGGCGCCGGCCGCCCCAGTACAGCGTGGCGGGGCGCGTGATGCCCTTGAACTGCATGTGTTCGAGCAAGGCCTTGATGGGCGCAAAGCCCGTGCCCGAGGCCAGCAGCACGATGGGCTTGTCGCTGTCCTCGCGCAGGAAGAAACTGCCATAGGGGCCTTCGATGCGCAGGATTTCCTTTTCCTTCAGTGCGCCAAACACATGCTCGGTGAACTTTCCGCCGGACATGTGGCGGATGTGCAGCTCCAGGCCGGGGGCCTCGGCCTGGGTGTGGGGCGCATTGGCCATCGAATAGGCGCGGCGCACTCCGCCCTGCAGCAAGAATTCGACGTACTGGCCGGCGTGGTAGCGGAAGGTATCGGCCGCCGGAAGCTGAAGCCGCACCTGCATCACATCGTGCGACTTTTTCTCGAGCGCGGCCACGCGCACCGGCATTTTCTTGATCGGGTAGGCGCTTTCATCGGTGACCTGGCGCGACTCCAGCACCACGTCGGATTGCGCAACGCCGCAGCAGGTGAGCACGAAGCCTGCGGCCTCTTCCTCGGCGCTGAGTGCCTTGGCCTGGTGCTCGCCATGCACCACCGTGCCGTCGAGCTTCTTGCACTTGCACGAGCCGCAGGCGCCGTCCTTGCAGCCGTAGGGCAGGCCCACACCCGCGCGGATGGCAGCGGCCAGCATGGCTTCGCCCGCGGTGGCCGCAAAAGTGCGCCCGCTGGGCTGCACAGTGATCTGGAAAGGGGCGCTCGCGGTCGCGGCATCGGTCATGTCTTGGGTATCCTTGCTTGTTCTGATTACTGGCCAAGCCTGCAATTTTGCCTTCAAACCAAAACCCCCTCGGCGCCCTGCCAGCGCGCTTTCGGCGCCAGCGCCTGCTCATCGTGGGCTGTGGCGACATCGGCCTGCGCGTGGCGCGCGACCTGCACGGGCCGGCCGCGGGCCGCCCGCGCGTGCGCGTGCTGGCACTCACCTCCAGCCCCGAGCGGGTGGCGCCGCTGCGCGCGCTGGGCATCACGCCGCTGCCCGGCAACCTGGACGACCGTGCCACGCTGCGCCGG
>NZ_MWOM01000024.1:40638-59955 GCF_012931925.1 Acidovorax sp. SRB_24 | reverse complement strand
GCCAAGCTCTTCGTGCTCGACACCAACGTGCTGCTGCACGATCCCACCTGCCTGTTCCGCTTCGAAGAGCACGACGTCTTCCTGCCCATGGTGGTGCTTGAAGAGCTCGATGCCCACAAGAGCGGCATGACTGAGGTCGCGCGCAACGGCCGCCAGGTCAGCCGCTCGCTTGATGCACTGGTGGGCGCGCAGGGGTCCGACATCGCGCTCGGCATCAAGCTCGACTCGACCGGCCAGCGCGCCGCGGGCGGCTGCCTGTTCTTTCAGACTGCGCCGCTGGATTACCACCTTCCCGCCAGCCTGCCCCAGGGCAAGGCCGACAACCAGATCCTCGGCGTGGTCGAAGCGCTGCGCAAGCTGCACGCGCCGCGCGAGGTGGTGCTGGTGTCCAAGGACATCAACATGCGTGTCAAGGGGCGCGCGCTCGGCCTGCCGGCCGAGGACTACCAGAACGACAAGGCGCTCGACGACGGCGACCTGCTGTACTCGGGCATCCTGCCCCTGCCGGCCGACTTCTGGAACCGCAACGGCAAGGCGGTGGAGAGCTGGCAAAGCGGCGCCCATACGTACTACCGCATCAGCGGACCCATCGTGCCGCAGCTGATGATCAACCAGTTCGTCTATTTCGAGGCGCCCGGCGAGCCCAGCCTGTACGCGCGCGTCAGCGAGATCCGCGACAAGACCGCCGTGCTCAAGACACTCAAGGACTACGGCCACGCCAAGAACGCCGTCTGGGGCGTGACCACGCGCAACCGCGAGCAGAACTTCGCCGTCAACCTGCTGATGGACCCGGAAGTCGACTTCGTGACCCTGGCCGGCACGGCAGGCACCGGCAAGACGCTGATGGCGCTGGCCGCGGGCCTGACGCAGGTGCTCGACGAGCGCCGCTACACCGAGATCATCATGACCCGCGCCACGGTCAGCGTGGGCGAGGACATCGGCTTTCTGCCCGGCACCGAGGAAGAGAAGATGGGCCCCTGGATGGGAGCGCTCGACGACAACCTCGAATTCCTGGCCAAGGGCGACGGCGGCAACCCCGGCGAATGGGGCCGCGCGGCCACGACCGAGCTGATCCGCAGCCGCATCAAGATCAAGAGCATGAACTTCATGCGCGGGCGCACCTTCCTGAACAAGTACGTGATCATCGACGAGGCGCAAAACCTCACGCCCAAGCAGATGAAAACCCTAATCACGCGCGCCGGCCCGGGCACCAAGATCATCTGCATGGGCAACCTGGCGCAGATCGACACGCCCTACCTGACCGAGGGCTCGTCGGGCCTGACCTTTGCGGTGGACCGCTTCAAGGGCTGGCCGCACAGCGGCCACATCACGCTGGCACGCGGCGAGCGCTCGCGCCTGGCCGATTTCGCCAGCGAAGTGCTGTAGTCCCATGGCAGCCGGCTGGATCAGCGCGCTCAAGCTCGTGCCGTGGGCCGAGGTGCTCGAGGCCACGCCCCAGCTGGTGCAGGGCGCGCGGCGCCTGCTGGGCGCCAGCGACAAGGCGGCGCCCCCGAGCGCCGAACCTGGCAGCGGCGCCGACGCGCTGCAGGCCCTGGAGCAGCGCGTGGCGCAGTTGGAGGAGGAACAGCGCGACGCCGCGGTGCTGCTGCAGTCCCTGGCCGAGCAGAACCTGCAGGTCGTGCAGATGGTGCAGGCGCTGCGCCTGCGCCAAAAGCGCCTGCTCGGCGCCACGGCCGTGCTGAGCGCCCTGTCTGCCGGGCTGCTCGCCTGGGCCCTCACCCGCTAGGAGCGGCTGCACCTGCAGAACAGGCCCTCCAGGCGCTTCACTTTTGATAGCTGCCAGCGCTTACCCCATAAGCGCTAGCAGCTATTTTCGTTAGAAATCGTTGCCCGACCCCATTGCCAGGCTCTCGAAGCGGGTCTGCGACTTCTGGAAGAACAGCTTCACGGTGCCCGTGGGGCCATTGCGCTGCTTGCCGATGATGACCTCGGCCACGTTCGGCTCCTTGCTGTCCTTGTTGTAGTAGTCGTCGCGGTAGATGAACATGATGATGTCGGCATCCTGCTCGATGGCGCCGGACTCGCGCAGGTCGCTCATCATCGGGCGCTTGTCGGTGCGCTGCTCCACACTGCGGTTGAGCTGCGACAGCGCAATCACGGGGCACTGCAGCTCCTTGGCCAGCATCTTCAGGCCGCGCGAGATCTCGCCCAGCTCGGTCGCGCGGTTCTCCCCCTGGCTGCCGCTCGAGCCACTCATGAGCTGCAGGTAGTCGACCACGATCAGGCCGAGCTTGCCGCACTGGCGCGCCAGGCGCCGTGCGTTGGCACGCAGCTCGGACGGAGTGAGGCCCGGCGTCTCGTCGATGTGCAGCGACACCGTGCGCAAGCGCTCGATGGCCTCGGTCAGGCGCGGCCACTCGTCGTCGGTGAGCTTGCCGGTGCGCAGGTTGCCCTGGTTGATGCGGCCGATCGAGCCCACCACGCGCACCGCCAACTGCGCCGCCCCCATTTCCATCGAGAAGATGGCCACGGGCAGGCCCTCGTTGAGCGCCACGTGCTCGGCGATGTTCACGGCAAACGCCGTCTTGCCCATGGACGGGCGCGCGGCCAGCACCACCATGTCGCCCGCCTGCAGGCCCGACGTCATGCGGTCGAGATCGATGAAGCCCGTCGGCACGCCCGTGATGTCGTTGGGGTTGTCGGCCATCTCCTGCACGCGGTCGAGCAGGTCGACCACCAGGGTGTCCATGGCCTGGAACCCCTGCTTCATGCGCGAGCCTTCCTCGCCGATATTGAAGATCTTCTGCTCGGCCTCGTCCAGGATCTTGGCCACCGGCCGCCCCTGCGGGTTGAAGGCGTTTGTGGCGATCTCGTCGCTGGCCGTGACCAGCTTGCGCAGGATCGCGCGCTCGCGCACGATCTCCGCGTAGCGGCGGATGTTGCTGGCGCTGGGCACGTACTGCGCCAGTCCATTGAGGTAGGCCAGGCCACCGATCTCTTCGGATTTGCCCAGGCTCTGCAGCTGCTCGTACACCGTGATCACGTCGGCCGGCTTGCTGGCATTGACCAGTCCGGCGATGGCCGAAAAGATCAGGCGGTGCTCGAAGCGGTAGAAGTTGTCCTCGACCAGCAGATCGCCCACACGGTCCCAGGCGTTGTTGTCGAGCAGCAGACCGCCCAGCACGCTGGACTCGGCCTCGATGGAGTGCGGGGGCACGCGCAGCTGCGAAATCTCGCGGTCGAAGGGGGCAAAGCCACCGTCCATGGGCATGAAGGCGTCAGACATCGGGTTCCTTGGGCAAGCTTTTGATCCTAGCAGGCGCGCACCGCGGCGCACCCGTGCAAGGTGTGGACAAGTCTATGGACAACACGTGCACAGGCTGTGGACAGCCGTGCAGAGCCCGGCGTGCGTGCGCAAAAACACAAAAGCCGCCCAAGGGCGGCTCGTGTGCGGGGGCAGTGCCAATCAGGCGGTTTCGCCGTAGACCGAAACCGTCACTTCGACCACCACATCGGTGTGCAGGGCCACGCTGATGGTGTTGTCGCCAATGGTCTTGATGGGGCCATTGGGCATGCGCACCTGGCCCTTGAGGACCTTGTAGCCTTGCTTGTTCAGTTCTTCAGCGATGTCGCCGTTGGTGACCGAACCAAACAGGCGGCCGTCCACGCCGGCCTTTTGCGTCAGCTTGAAGACCTTGCCGGCGAGCTTTTCGCCGTCGGCCTGCGAAGCGGCCAGCTTTTCGGCGGCAGCCTTTTCCAGTTCAGCGCGCTTGGCTTCGAACTCGGCCTTGGCCGACTCCGTGGCGCGGCGGGCACGGCCCGCGGGAATCAGGAAGTTGCGTGCATAACCGTCTTTGACCTTGACCAGGTCGCCGAGGTTACCGAGGTTCACAACCTTGTCGAGCAGGATGATTTGCATGGTTGTGCTCCTTAGATCTTGTGCTGGTCGCTGTAAGGCACCAGCGCCAGGAAGCGCGCGCGCTTGATGGCGGTGTTGAGCTGGCGCTGGAAGATGGCGCGCGTGCCGGTCAGGCGTGCGGGAATGATCTTGCCATTTTCAGCGATGAAATCGCGCAGCGTGTCCACATCCTTGTAGTCGATTTCTTCGACGCCAGTGACGGTGAAGCGGCAGAAGCGCTTGCGCTTGAACAGCAGCGATTGGGTGTTGCGCTTGGGGCGCTTGTCTTTGTTGAATTTCTTGAACGTGGCCATTGCGGACCTCTTGAAAATTAATCTTGTTGAATATCCTGAACGTGGAGCACTGCATGCTTGCCGTTGCGCGGCGTGGCCAAAAATCCGGTGAAACACCAGAGGCTGCCGATGGGCTGTTTGGCCAATCGCTCGGCCATCGCACCAAAAGCCACCGCTTTGACCACCGCCTTGACTTCGCGCTGCTGGCCGGCCTCTTGCTGCTGCGAGCTGTGCTCGAGGCGCAATTCAATGGCTGGCAGTCCGGCGGGCGTGAATCGCAGGGCCTGGGCCTCGGCGATGCAAGCGGTCAGGGCGACGCGGTTCTCCACTCCCTTGGGCTAAGCGAGGGGCTTAACGCTCTGCGCGCTCGGTACGCTCAGCGCGCTCGCCGCGGTCGGGGCGCTCACCGCGTTCACCCGATGCTGCGTACTCTGCCTGGCTGACCTTGCGGGCTTCTTCGCGCTCGACCGTCTTCATCATCGACGAAGGACCGGTGTCGGCCTTCTTCTTCTGCACGGTGAGGTGGCGCAGCACGGCGTCGTTGAACTTGAATGCGTGTTCGAGTTCAGCCATCACAGCCTGGTCGGCTTCGATGTTGACGCACAGGTAGTGGGCCTTGGCCAGCTTGTTGATCAGGTACGCCAGTTGGCGGCGGCCCCAGTCTTCCACGCGGTGCACCTTGCCACCGCCTGCGGTGATCATGCCCTTGTAGCGCTCGAGCATGGCGGGAACCTGCTCGCTTTGATCCGGGTGGATCAACAAAATGATTTCGTAATGACGCATGCATACTCCTTCTGGATTAAAACCACCCACTGCGCCTGTAGTGGTGTGGCAAGGCAAAGCCGCAAATTATAGTACGCACTTGCGGCTCTGTACACTTGCACCGTTTTTGGGCCGGTGCACACGCCCTGGCACGGCGACTGGGCAGCGCCTTTCGCCTCGGCCGCCTTGAAATACCTGGCAACAACCCCAGCTGGTGCGCGTTCACGGCATCTTTTCTTAGACAGATACGAAACCATCCGACATGTCCAACCACACTCCCCACGCCAACGCCTCCGGCAACCTGCCGCCCGAAGAACTTGAAGCGGCCATGGCCGCCAACGCCTCCGACGAGATGGACCGCCTGCAGGCCGAGCTGGCCGAGCTCAAGGCCAAGAGCGCCGAGCTGGCCGACCAGTTCCTGCGCGCCAAGGCCGAGTCCGAGAACGCCCGCCGCCGCGCCGAAGACGAAGTGGCCAAGGCGCGCAAGTTCGGCATCGAGAGTTTTGCCGAGAGCCTGTTGCCGGTGGCCGACAGCCTGGACGCGGCCCTGGCCATTCAGAACGCCACGGCCGAGCAGCTGCGCGAAGGCACCGACGCGACCCTGCGCCAATTGCTCTCGGCGCTGGAGCGCAACAAGGTGCTGGCCATCAATCCCGGCGCCGGCGACAAGTTCGACCCGAACTTTCACCAAGCCATCAGTGTCGTGCCGGCCGACCAGGAAGCCAACACCGTGGTATCGGTGCTGCAAAAGGGCTACCTGATTGCCGAACGCATTCTGCGCCCAGCCCTGGTCACGGTCGCCGGCCCGAAATAAAAAACACCGGCCATGGCTTGAACCCTTTCAAGTTATCCACAAGTTACTAGGCATTACTGGCTCTTGCCAGCCACTTCAATCAAGCATCGCGGAGAAAAAAATGGGAAAAATCATCGGCATTGACCTCGGCACGACGAACAGCTGCGTTTCCATCATGGAAGGCAACACCACGCGCGTGATCGAAAACAGCGAAGGCGCCCGCACGACGCCTTCCATCGTGGCCTACCAGGACGATGGCGAAGTGCTGGTCGGCGCCTCGGCCAAGCGCCAGGCCGTCACCAACCCCAAGAACACGCTGTATGCGATCAAGCGCCTGATCGGCCGCAAGTTCAGCGAAAAGGAAGTGCAGAAGGACATCGACCTGATGCCCTACCAGATCGTGGCGGCCGACAACGGCGACGCCTGGGTCGAAGTGCGCGGCACCAAGATCTCGGCCCAGCAGGTCAGCGCCGACATTCTGCGCAAGATGAAGAAGACCGCCGAGGACTACCTGGGCGAGCCCGTGACCGAGGCCGTGATCACGGTGCCGGCCTACTTCAACGACGCCCAGCGCCAGGCCACCAAGGACGCCGGCCGCATCGCAGGCCTCGAAGTCAAGCGCATCATCAACGAGCCCACCGCAGCGGCCCTGGCTTTTGGCCTGGACAAGCAGGACAAGCGCGACCGCAAGATCGCCGTCTATGACCTCGGCGGCGGCACGTTCGACGTCTCCATCATCGAGATCGCCGACGTCGACGGCGAGAAGCAGTTCGAGGTGCTGTCGACCAACGGCGACACGTTCCTCGGCGGCGAAGACTTCGACCAGCGCATCATCGACTACATCATCGGCGAGTTCAAGAAAGAGCAAGGCGTCGACCTGAGCAAGGACGTGCTGGCCCTGCAGCGCCTCAAGGAAGCGGCCGAAAAGGCCAAGATCGAGCTGTCCAACAGCGCGCAGACCGATATCAACCTGCCCTACGTCACGGCCGACGCCTCGGGTCCCAAGCACCTGAACATCAAGCTTACGCGCGCCAAGCTCGAGAGCCTGGTCGACGAGCTGATCGAGCGCACCATTGCCCCTTGCCGCACCGCGATCAAGGACGCCGGCATCAGCGTCTCCGACATCAACGACGTGATCCTGGTCGGCGGCATGACGCGCATGCCCAAGGTGCAGGACAAGGTCAAGGAGTTCTTCGGCAAGGACCCGCGCAAGGACGTGAACCCCGACGAAGCCGTGGCCGTGGGCGCCGCCATCCAGGGCCAGGTGCTCTCGGGCGACCGCAAGGACGTGCTGCTGCTGGACGTGACGCCATTGAGCCTGGGCATCGAGACCCTGGGCGGCGTGATGACCAAGATGATCACCAAGAACACGACCATCCCGACGAAGTTCGCGCAGACCTTCTCGACGGCCGACGACAACCAGCCAGCCGTGACCATCAAGGTGTTCCAGGGCGAGCGCGAAATCGCCTCGGGCAACAAGCTGCTGGGCGAGTTCAACCTCGAAGGCATCCCACCGGCCGCGCGCGGCACGCCGCAGATCGAGGTGTCGTTCGACATCGACGCCAACGGCATCCTGCACGTGGGCGCCAAGGACAAGGGCACGGGCAAGGAGAACAAGATCACCATCAAGGCCAACTCGGGCCTGTCGGAAGAGGAAATCCAGCAGATGGTGAAGGACGCCGAACTCAACGCCGCCGAGGACCACAAGAAGCTCGAACTCGTCCAGGCGCGCAACCAGGGCGAAGCCGCCGTGCACAGCGTCAACAAGAGCCTGGCCGAGCACGGTGACAAGCTCGACGCTGGCGAAAAGGACAAGATCGCCGCCGCCGTGAAGGAGCTCGAAGATGCGCTCAAGGGCGAAGACAAGGCCGCCATCGATGAGAAGACCACGGCGCTGATGACCATCAGCCAGAAGCTGGGCGAGAAGATGTACGCCGAAGCCCAGGCGGCACAGGCCGGCCCCGCGGCAGGCGCCGATGCCGGCGCCGCCCCAGGCAACGCAGCGCCCGAGCACGACGACAACGTCGTGGACGCCGAAGTCAAGGAAGTCAAGAAGGGCTAAAAGCGGTTGCGCTGAACCCAGCCGCCGCGCCGGACCTCTGCAGAGTGTCCGGCGCGGCGTTCCTGTTCCAACCGGGTCCCTACATCCATGTCCAAAAGAGACTATTACGAAACCCTCGGCGTGGCCAAGAACGCCACCGAGGACGAGATCAAGAAGGCTTATCGCAAGCTGGCGATGAAGCACCACCCTGACCGCAACCAGGGTGACACCGGCAAGGCGGCCGAGGAGAAATTCAAGGAGGCCAAGGAGGCCTACGAGATGCTCTCCGACAGCCAGAAGCGCGCCGCCTACGACCAGTACGGCCATGCGGGCGTGGACCCGAACATGCGCGGCGGTCCGGGCGCCGAGGGCTTTGGCGGTTTTGCCGAGGCGTTTGGCGACATCTTTGGCGACATGTTCAACCAGGGTGGGCGTGGGCGCGGGGCCGGGGGCCGCCAGGTCTACCGTGGCAGCGACCTGAGCTATGCGATGGAAGTGACGCTCGAAGAGGCTGCGCGCGGCAAGGACGCGCAGATCCGCATTCCGTCGTGGGAGTCGTGCGACATCTGCCACGGCAGCGGCGCCAAGCCCGGCACCAGCGCCAAGACCTGCGGCACCTGCGCGGGCTCGGGCAGCGTGCAGATGCGCCAGGGCTTCTTCAGCGTGCAGCAGACCTGCCCGCACTGCCGCGGCACCGGCAAGATCATTCCCGAGCCCTGCACCAGCTGCCACGGCCAGGGCAAGGTCAAGAAGCAAAAGACGCTGGAAGTGAAGATTCCGGCCGGCATCGACGACGGCATGCGCATCCGCTCGACCGGCAACGGCGAGCCCGGCACCAACGGCGGCCCGCCCGGCGACCTCTACATCGAGATCCGCCTGAAGAAGCACGACATCTTCGAGCGCGACGGCGACGACCTGCACTGCCAGGTGCCGGTGAGCTTCATCACGGCCGCGCTGGGCGGCGAGATCGAGGTGCCGACGCTGGCCGGCAAGGCCGCCATCGACATCCCCGAAGGCACGCAGGCCGGCAAGCAGTTCCGCCTGCGCGGCAAGGGCATCAAGGGCGTGCGCGCCAGCTACCCCGGCGACCTGTACTGCCACATTGCCGTGGAGACGCCTGTCAAGCTCACCGAGCACCAGCGCAAGCTGCTGCGCGAACTCGAAGAGTCGCTCAAGAAAGGCGGCGGCCGCCACTCGCCCAGCGGCGAGAGCTGGACCGACAAGCTGAAGAACTTCTTCAGCTGACCCTCGCCTCCCCAAAAACCGCCTGTGCCGCCCCGGCCCAGGCGGTTTTTTCATGGGTGCCCTGGCGCGCCCCGGAGGTAGGATGGCCGCACCAGGAGAGCATCCGGCCACGACCGTCACCATCAGCTTCCTCGGTGGCGCAGGCACCGTCACCGGCTCCAAATATCTGGTGCGCCACGGCGGCCACAGCCTGCTGGTGGACTGCGGCCTGTTCCAGGGCTACAAGCAGCTGCGCCTGCGCAACTGGCAGCCGCTGCCGGTGGCACCCGACCAGATCGGCGCCGTGGTGCTCACGCACGCGCACCTCGACCACAGCGGCTACCTGCCGCTGCTGGCGCGCGATGGCTACACCCACCCCATCCACGCCACGGCGGGCACGCGCGACCTGTGCGCCATCCTGCTGCCCGACAGCGGCCACCTGCAGGAGGAAGACGCCGCCTTCCTCAATCGCCACCAGCTCTCGCAGCACGCACCGGCGCTGCCGCTGTACACCCGGCTCGATGCCCTGCACTGCCTGCGGCAGTTCCGCAACCACGCGTTCCACCAGCCCTTCGAGCCCCTGCCAGGCTGGCGCGCCACGTTCACGCGCGCCGGCCATATCCTGGGCGCGGCCAGCGTGCTGCTCGAAGTGGGCGGGCGGCGCATCCTGTCCTCGGGCGACCTGGGCCGCCCCGACGACCTGGTCATGGACCCGCCCGAGGCACCGCCCGCCGCCGACACGGTGCTGATCGAGTCCACCTACGGCGACCGCCAGCACCCGCAGGAAGGCCTCCTGGACCAGCTCGGCCCGACCCTCCAGCGCCTGGCCCAGCGCGGCGGCGTGGCCGTGGTGCCGGTGTTTGCCGTGGGCCGCGCGCAAACCGTGCTGCACGCCATCCACCTGCTCAAGGCGCAGGGCGTGGTGCCGCGCTCGCTGCCCGTGTTCCTGGACAGCCCCATGGCGGTCAGCACCACTGGCCTGTTCGCGCAGCACCGCGATGGGCACCGGCTCAGCGCCCACGACGTGCACGCCCTTTCGCACAGCGCCACCCTGGTGCAGACGACGGACGAGTCCAAGGCCCTGGCGCGCCGCCACGGCCCCATGGTGATCCTCTCGGCCAGCGGCATGGCCACGGGCGGGCGCGTACTGCACCACCTGGCGCTCTACGCGGGCGACCACCGCAACATGGTCATCTTCACCGGCCACCAAGCGCCGGGAACGCGCGGCGCGCGCATGGCCGCCGGCGAAAAGCGCATCCGCATCCACGGCCAGGAGGTCGCGGTGCGCGCCGAGGTGGTGCAACTGACCAGCGCCTCCGCCCACGCCGACGCCGACCAGACCCTGGCCTGGCTGCGCCGCATGGCGCACGCGCCCGAACAGGTGTTCGTAGTGCACGGCGAAATGGGCGCGGCCGACATGCTGCGCGAGCGCATTGCGCACGAACTGCGCTGGCGCGCCAGCGTGCCCGAGCACGGCAGCACGCTCAACGCCTGAACGCCTGCCCGCCCGCAGGCAGCCAGCGCCACATCAAAAATCATAGCGTCTTGCGCTTTCTCTGCCAGGGTTTCAGACTAAAAACACCTTGAAACCCTTCAGGGATGCGCGCAAGCAGCTCTCGTTTGTGATGCGCGGCCTGGGGGACAGCGCCACTGCACCGCAGCCGCACGATGAAAGTCATCGCGCTTCACGATGGCAGGCATGGATAACATGGGCGAAAATGCCAAGTCTTCTTGAAATGAGAAGACAGCACCCGCCATGAAAAACTCCGAGCGCAATTTTGCGCGCCGCCTTGACCTGACCTCGCTGCAGCTGTTCGTCGCCGTGTGCGAGCTCGGCAGCATCGGCCGCGCGGCCGAGCGCGAATTCATTGCCGCCTCGGCCGTGAGCAAGCGCCTGTCCGAGCTGGAGGCCGCCGCCGGCACCGCCCTGCTCGACCGCCACAGCCGCGGCGTGACACCCACGCCCGCGGGCGAGAGCCTGCTGCACCATGCGCGCACGGTGCTGTTTGGCCTCGAGCGTCTGCAGGGCGAGCTGAGCGAATACGCGCAGGGCGTGCGCGGCCATGTGCGCATGCACGCCAACATCTCGGCCATCGTGCAGTTCCTGCCCGAAGACCTGGGCGCCTTTGCCCGCGCCCACAGCCAGGTCAAGATCGACCTGCAGGAACACCTGAGCAGCGCCGTGCTGCACGCCGTGCAGGAAGGCGCGGCCGACATCGGCATCTGCAGCACGGCGGCCGCGCACAACGGCGCCAGCGCGCTGCAAAGCCGCGCCTACAGGCAAGACCATCTGGTGCTGGTGGTGCCGCAAGGCCACGCTCTGGCTGCGCAAGCAGCTATAAATTTTGAAGACGTGCTGGACTGGGACATCGTCGGCCTGCACGCCAACAGCAGCATCAGCCTGGCCATGCGCGCCGCCGCCGCCGCGGCCGGCCGGCCCTTGCGCCAGCGCATCCAGGTCACCGGGCTGGACGCCATGTGCCGCATGATCGACAACGGCCTGGGCGTGGGCCTGCTGCCCGACCGCGCCTTTGCCCTGATGCACGGCGTGGGCCGGCTGCAGGCCCTGGCCCTGCGCGACCCCTGGGCGCGGCGCGAGCTGCGCCTGGTGGCGCGCGACTTCGACACCCTGCCCGCCACGGCGCGGCTGCTGGTCGAGCACCTGGCGCCAGCCGGCGCCGCGGCACCGCCAGCCACCGCACTGCCCACCTAAAATCGAACCACCCCACCTGAAGGAAGACCACGCCATGGGACGCACCCTGTACGACAAGATCTGGGACGAGCACGTCGTCCACACCGAGGAAGACGGCACCGCCATCCTCTACATCGACCGCCACCTGGTCCATGAAGTGACCAGCCCGCAGGCCTTCGAGGGCCTGCGCCAGGCCGGGCGCAAGGTCTGGCGCATGAGCTCGATCGTCGCCACGGCCGACCACAACACGCCCACCACCGGCTGGGACGCGGGCTACGACGGCATCACCGACCCGATCAGCAAGGAGCAGATCACCACGCTGAACGACAACATGGCGCAGATCAGCCCGGCCGCGTTCTTCCCGTTCATGCACCAGCGCCAAGGCATCGTGCACGTCATCGGCCCCGAAAACGGCGCCACCCTGCCCGGCATGACCGTGGTCTGCGGCGACAGCCACACCAGCACGCACGGCGCCTTCGGCGCGCTCGCGCACGGCATCGGCACGAGCGAGGTCGAGCACGTGATGGCCACGCAGACCCTGCTGGCCAAGAAGGCCAAGAACATGCTGGTGCAGGTCGACGGCCCCGTTGCCCCGGGCATCACCGCCAAGGACATCGTGTTGGCCATCATCGGCAAGATCGGCACGGCCGGCGGCACGGGCTACACCATCGAGTTCGCCGGCAGCGCGATCCGCCAGCTGTCCATGGAAGGCCGCATGACGGTGTGCAACATGGCCATCGAAGCCGGTGCGCGCGCAGGTCTCGTGGCCGTGGACGACAAGACCATCGCCTACGTCCAGGGCCGCCCGCTCTCGCCCAAGGGCGCCGAATGGGACCAGGCCGTGGCGTACTGGAAGACGCTGCACTCGGACGCCGACGCCGCTTTCGACACCGTGGTCAAGCTCAACGCGGCCGAGATCGTGCCGCAGGTCACCTGGGGCACCTCGCCCGAGATGGTGCTGGGCATCGACGCGCGCGTGCCCGACCCCGACAAGGAGAAGGACGCGAACAAGCGCGGCGCCATCGAGCGCGCGCTCACCTACATGGGCCTGCAGCCCGGCAAGGCGATCAACGACATCACCATCGACAAGGTGTTCATCGGCTCGTGCACCAACAGCCGCATCGAGGACATGCGCGAAGCCGCCGCCGTGGTCAAGAAGCTCGGCCGCAAGGTCGCCAGCAACGTCAAGCTCGCCCTGGTCGTGCCGGGCTCGGGCCTGGTCAAGGCGCAGGCCGAGCGCGAGGGGCTGGACGCGATCTTCAAGGCCGCCGGCTTCGAGTGGCGCGAACCGGGCTGCAGCATGTGCCTGGCCATGAACGCCGACCGGCTGGAGCCCGGCGAGCGCTGCGCCTCGACCTCCAACCGCAACTTTGAGGGCCGCCAGGGCGCCGGTGGCCGCACCCACCTGGTCAGCCCCGCGATGGCTGCCGCGGCCGCCGTGCACGGCCACTTCGTCGACATCCGCCCCTTGGCCTGAACCGCCGAAGGAGACTGTTCCCATGAAAAAGACCACCACCTTCGTCGCCCTGGCGCTGGCCTTCGCGCTGGCCGGCTGCAACACCGTCAAGGGTGTGGGCCAGGACATCGGCAAAGCCGGCTCCGCCATCGAGCGCGCCGCCAAGTAAGAGGCCCCCACACCATGCAGAAATTCACCCTTCACCAAGGCCTCGTGGCCCCCATGGACCGCGAGAACGTCGACACCGACGCCATCATCCCCAAGCAGTTCCTCAAGTCGATCAAGAAGACCGGCTTCGGCGTGAACCTGTTCGACGAGTGGCGCTACCTGGACCCCGGCGAACCGGGCCAGGACCCGGCCAGCCGCCGCCCGAACCCCGACTTCGTGCTGAACCAGCCGCGCTACCAAGGCGCCTCCATCCTGCTGGCGCGCAAGAACTTCGGCTGCGGATCGAGCCGCGAGCACGCGCCCTGGGCGCTCGACCAGTACGGCTTCCGCGCCGTGATCGCGCCGAGCTTTGCCGACATCTTCTTCAACAACTGCTTCAAGAACGGCCTGCTGCCGATCGTGCTGCCGGAATCCACCGTGGCCCAGCTGTTCGATGAAGTGGCGGCCTTCCCCGGCTACCAGCTCACCATCGACCTGGAGCGCCAGGTGGTCCTGAGGCCGCAGGGGCAGGAGATCCCGTTCGAGGTGCAGGCGTTTCGCAAGTACTGCCTGCTCAACGGCTTCGACGACATCGGCCTGACCCTGCGCCAGTCCGACAAGATCGCCGCCTTCGAAGCCCAGCGCCTGGCCACCAAGCCCTGGCTCGCGCACACCATGGCGCCCTGAACACATTTACAGTCAAATCCGCCTCCAGCGCTTACCCAGTCAGCGCTTTCAGCTATCAAAAGAGAAGTAACAATGAAAATCGCAGTTCTGCCGGGTGACGGCATTGGCCCCGAAATCGTCGCCGAAGCCGTCAAGGTGCTGGACGCCCTGGACCTGTCGTTCGAGATGGAATCGGCCCTGGTCGGCGGCGCCGCCTTTGACGCCCACGGCCACCCGCTGCCCGAGGCCACGCTGCAGCTGGCCAAGGACGCCGACGCCACGCTGTTTGGCGCCGTGGGCGACTGGAAATACGACACCCTGGACCGCCCGCTGCGCCCCGAGCAAGCGATCCTGGGCCTGCGCAAGAACCTCGGCCTGTTCGCCAACTTCCGCCCCGCCATCTGCTACCCGCAGCTGGTCGATGCGTCGAGCCTCAAGCGCGACCTGGTGTCGGGCCTCGACATCCTCATCATCCGCGAGCTCACGGGCGACATCTACTTCGGCCAGCCGCGCGGCCGCCGCATCGCCACCGACGGCCATTTCCCCGGCGCCGAGGAAGCCTTCGACACCATGCGCTACTCGCGCCCCGAGATCGAGCGCATCGCCCACGTCGCCTTCGAGGCGGCCCGCAAGCGCAAGGCCGCGGGCGGCCCCGGCCGCGTGACCAGCGTGGACAAGGCCAACGTGCTCGAAACCTTCCAGTTCTGGAAGGACATCGTCACCGAAGTGGGTGCGCAGTACCCCGACATCGCCCTGGACCACATGTACGTCGACAACGCCGCGATGCAGCTGGTCAAGGCACCGAAGAAGTTTGACGTGGTGGTCACCGGCAACATGTTCGGCGACATCCTGAGCGACGCCGCCGCCATGCTGACCGGCTCGATCGGCATGCTGCCCTCGGCCAGCCTGAACGACAGGAACCAGGGGCTGTACGAGCCCAGCCACGGCAGCGCCCCCGACATCGCCGGCAAGGGCCTCGCCAACCCGCTGGCCACCATCCTCTCGGCCGCGATGATGCTGCGCTTCTCGCTGAACCAGGAAGAAGCGGCCCGCCGCATCGAGAGTGCCGTGCAGGCGGTGCTGGCCCAGGGCCTGCGCACGCCCGACATCTGGAGCGAAGGCACGACCAAGGTGGGCACCGCGCAGATGGGAGATGCGGTGGTGCAGGCGCTGGGCTGAAAGCCGCTGCGCAAGAAAAGCGCAGCCACCAGAAAAAGGCAGTCCGTGCGGGCTGCCTTTTTTTATGGACGCTCGGCGGGAAGCAGCGGCGGCGCCTCGCTCGCAATACGCAGCCGCGCCGTCAGTTCGGCGCGGCCGGAACCAGCCCGTACTTGGACATGATGGACACCAGGGCGGCCTTGTCGGGCGGCCCCCCGGCATTGACCACGGCGGCGATGTCCCTGAAGTATTGGGCGCCGATGTCGGGAGACTGAACGATCAGGGCGCGAGCCGTCTCATGGAATGGATTCGAGAACGCATGCACCACGCCCTTTGGCGTGCCCATGCTCTGGCCGGGAGCCAGATCGCGTGTCTGCGCGCCGACCGTGTACCGAAGTGTTCCTTCCAGCACGTAGACGCACTCTTCGTTGTTGGAATGGCTGTGGGGCGGAGGAACGTTGGAACCAGGAGGCACCGTGAGTTCAAACATCCCGAGTCCCGCCGTGCTCGAACCATCGACGATGTAGTGGATGCCCAATTGACCGACCTTGATTTCAGCAGCACCCATGGCATTCCTCCGGCAGGCAGAGATGGCGGCACATTTTCTGGAAAAGCCTAGCACTGGGGCGGCTCGGGAACAAGACCAGGCCCCAGGGCTGGCAATCCGGTACTTCCAGAACCATCTAGCCTTCAGGCGAAGCCAGCAAAACCCGCGATCCAGTACAATCGCTACCCATGTTTGCCGCCCGCCCGTTCGCCCTGAACTCAGCATCCGCCGCCCAGGCCGGTGTGGTCGCGCGCGCAATCACCACCAAAACCACGACCATTAAGGGCTGATCCAGTCCGGTTCGTCGTGCGCCCTCCCTGGCCAGACGAGCCGGGGCAAACAGTCTGGTCTGCACTGTTTTTTTACTTGATAAGGGCGTTGAAATGAGCAAGTTAGTAGGTTTGGTCGGCTGGCGCGGTATGGTCGGCTCGGTTTTGATGGACCGCATGGTGCAGGAAAACGACTTCGGCCTGATCGAGCCGGTGTTCTTCTCCACCTCGAACGCCGGCGGCCAAGCCCCGGCCATGGCAAAGAACGAAACCACGCTGCAGGACGCGTTCGACATCGACGCCTTGAAGCGCTGCGACATCATCCTCACGGCCCAGGGCGGCGACTACACCAGCGAAGTCTTCCCCAAGCTGCGCGCCGCCGGCTGGAACGGCCACTGGATCGATGCGGCATCGACCCTGCGCATGAACGGCGACGCCGTCATCGTGCTCGACCCGGTCAACCTGCCTGTCATCCACAACGCGCTGGCGCAGGGCGGCAAGAACTGGGTCGGCGGCAACTGCACCGTCAGCTGCATGCTGATGGGCGTGGGTGCGCTGTACAAGGCCGGTCTCGTCGAGTGGATGAGCACGCAGACCTACCAAGCGGCCAGCGGCGGCGGCGCGCAGCACATGCGCGAATTGCTGACGCAGTACGGCACGCTCAACGCCGAGGTGCGCAACCTGCTCGACGATCCCAAGAGCGCCATCCTGGAGATCGACCGCAAGGTCATCACCAAGCAGCGCGCCCTGACGGCCCACGAAACCGCCAACTTCGGCGTGCCCCTGGGCGGCAGCCTGATCCCCTGGATCGACAAGGACCTGGGCAACGGCATGTCCAAGGAAGAGTGGAAGGGCATGGCCGAGACCAACAAGATCCTGGGCCAGGGCGAGGGCTTTGGCACGGCGGCCATTCCAGTCGACGGCTTCTGCGTGCGCGTGGGCGCCATGCGCTGCCACAGCCAGGCGCTGACCTTCAAGCTCAAGAAGGACGTGCCCGTGGCCGCCATCGAGGCCCTGATCGCCGCCGACAACGAGTGGGTGAAAGTGGTGCCGAACACGCGCGAGGCCACTGTCCGTGACCTCACGCCCGTGGCCGTCACCGGCACCATGACCATCCCGGTGGGCCGCATCCGCAAGCTCGCCATGGGACCGGAATACGTGGGCGCCTTCACCATCGGCGACCAATTGCTGTGGGGCGCTGCCGAGCCGCTGCGCCGCATGCTGCGCATCCTGCTGGAAGCCTGAACCCGGCGTTCTGGGCGCGGGTGGACAGGCCACAGATCAGAAACGTCTGGTTACGCTCGTTGTCTTTGGACAACACCTTGGCGCATGCCCAGCGCTGTTCCCGCTCCCTGCCAAGCCCCTCCACGGGCTTGGCTTGTCAGTGCAAAACATTGCTGCTATGGTGCTTTTCAGACCTTTTCTCTAGCCGGGCGGCGCGGGCACAGACCATGCAAGCCACAAGCCGCTTGATCGAGCTGCAAACCCTACCAGTTGATAAAACACATGCATCGTTGGAAATATTCCGTGCTCGCGGCCGCTGCTGCGCTGTCACTGGGCGTCTATGCGCCAGACGCCAGCGCCCTGGCCCTGGGAACGATCACGGTGCAGTCCGCCTTGGGCGAGCCCTTGCGCGCCGAGATCGACCTGCCGCAAATCACGCCCGCTGAAGCCGAATCCCTGCGCGCCTCCACGGCACCGCCCGAGGTCTTCCGCGCCCAGGGCATGGAATATTCAACCACCGCCCCCCAGGTGCAGATGCAACTGCAGCGGCGCGCCGACGGCCGCACCGTGCTGCGCCTGAGCAGCAGCAACCCGGTCAACGACCCGTTTCTGGACCTGGTGGTCAACGCCACCTGGGGCGCCGGGCGCATTTCGCGCAGCTACACCCTGCTGCTCGACCCGCCCACGGCGCGCAAGGCCCCCGCAAGCCCGGCGGCGCTGCCGCAAGCGGCCGCCCCCGCAGCCAGTCCGGCACGCAGCGCCGCAGCGGCGGCCCCGCGTGCGGCTCCCGCGGCCCGCCCCACGCCCACTTCGCCCGAAGACGGCGCCGCCGTTACCGTGCGGCGCGGCGACACGGCAGGGCGCATTGCCGGCGCGCACCGCCCCGATGGCGTGTCGCTGGACCAGATGCTGGTGGCCCTGGTCCGCAGCAACCCCAGCGCCTTCATCGATGGCAATGTCAACCGCATCAAGGCAGGCGCCGTGCTGCAACTGCCCAGCGAAGCCCAGGCACAGGCCGTGCCGGCCGGCGAGGCGCGCCAGATCGTGGCCGTGCAAAGCCGCGACTTCAATGCATTCCGGCGCAAGCTGGCCGGCGCAGCACCCGCGACCGTGCTCTCCGCCGCCGAGCGCTCGGCCACGGGCGCGGTGCAGGCCCACACCGAGGACCAGCTTCCCACCAGCACCGCGCCCGACAAGCTCACCCTGTCCAAGGGCGCCCTGCAGGGCCAGAAGGCCACCGAAGAATTGCTGGCCCAGCGCAAACAGGCCCATGCGGCGTCGGCACGCGTCGAAGAGCTGGCCAAGAACATCGAGGAACTGAACCAACTCAGCGCCAGCTCGGGCACCGCGCCAGCCCCAGACGCAGCGGCCAGCGCCACTGGACCAGGCCCGAGCGTAAGCAACCCCGGCCTCAGCGCCGCTCCCCTCGCCGCCTCCGCCGAACCGGTCGCCCCTGCGGTGGCCAGCACGGGCGCAGCCGCTGCCGAAACGCCAGCCGCACCGGTCCCCGAAGCCACTCCCGCCCCTGCACCGGCGCAGCCCTCTGCAGCGTCCGCGCCCGCCGCGTCGGCGGCCCCGGCCGCGGCACCGGAGTCGGGAATGCTCTCGGATCTGCTCGATGAGCCTACTGTTCCACTCGCAGCCGGCGCGCTGCTGGCCCTGCTGCTGGGCTATGGCGGCTACCGCGTGGTCCAGCGCCGCCGCCTGGCCAGGCCTGCGGACAGCGCCTTCATCGACAGCCGCGCACAGCCCGACTCGTTCTTCGGCGCCAGCGGCGGCCAGCGTGTCAACACGGCCAACAGCGAGAGCACCACCGGCACGTCCTCGCTGGCCTACTCGCCCAGCCAGCTCGACGCCGGCGGCGATGTCGACCCCGTGGCAGAGGCCGACGTGTACCTGGCCTATGGCCGTGACCTGCAGGCCGAGGAAATTCTCAAGGAAGCCGCGCGCCAGAACCCGTCTCGGGTCGCAGTGCATGCCAAGCTCGGTGACATCTACGCCAAGCGCCAAGACCGCAAGGCGCTGGAGGCCGTGGCCCGCGATGTCCTTGGCCTCACCGACGGTGCAGGGCCCGATTGGGCCCGCCTGGCCGAGCTCGGGCGCGAACTGGACCCCGAGAACCCGCTCTACCGGTCCCGCGGCGCATCGCCTGCCGCCACCGATGCCAGCGCGCCGGCCCCTGCGCC
>NZ_MWOM01000024.1:19371-40588 GCF_012931925.1 Acidovorax sp. SRB_24 | reverse complement strand
GCGCCGCTGCCGGCGCTCGATCTGGACCTCGACTTCGACCTGCCAGACGATGCCCTGACCGAGGCGCCGCCCCCCGGGCAACACAGCTTTGCCGCTGCGGCGGCGGCCGCAGCCATCGCCCACGCCGCCGCACCATCGCCGCGCGACCTGCCTGCCGCACCGCCCGCTGTGGAAGACGGCGCGCCGGAACTGCCGCAGCTGGGCGACGACCCGGACGCCGAGCCCGCGTTCAGTGCCCCGGAACCCGACCCGGTCGCCAGCCCACCGGCCATCGCACCGCCCGACATGGCCGACATGGATTTCCCGCTGGACCTGCCGCCGCTCGACAGCGTTGACACCGAGCCCGCGCCTCTCGCCACCGAGCCGGCGTCTTTCACCGTGTCCGATTCGGGCATGATGGAATTCGATCTGGGGCACCTTTCGCTGGACCTCGGCGATGCCCATGGAGACGGCACCGATGGCGCTGAGCCGGCCCTCCCGGGCCCGGCCCTGCCCGACGACCCTCTGGCCACCAAGCTGGCGCTGGCACAGGAATTCAACACCATTGGCGACAGCGAAGGCGCGCGCACGCTGATCGAGGAAGTAATCGCGGAGTCGTCCGGCGATCTCAAGACCCGGGCGCAGCGTCTGCTGTCCGAACTCGCTTGACCGTCGCAACGGTCAAGCCTGTGCGGCGCCCCACGGGGCGCCGCAGCGCCTTCGGAGACACACCATGAGGCTCGCGCTGGGCGTCAGCTACAGCGGCAACGGCTACCAGGGCTGGCAAAGCCAGAGTTCGGGCCAGACCATCCAGGACAAGCTCGAAGCCGCGCTGGCGCGCTTTGCCACGCACCCCGTGTCCACGCTGTGCGCCGGCCGCACCGACGCCGGGGTGCACGGCCTCATGCAGGTGGTGCATTTCGACACGCCGCTGGAGCGCACGCCACAGTCGTGGGTGCGTGGCACGAACGCCTTTCTGCCCGCCGACATTGCGGTGCAATGGGCGCAGGCCGTGCCCGGCGCGTTCCATGCGCGGGCCAGCGCCACCGCGCGGCGCTATGCCTACGTGCTGCTGCAGTCGCCCGTGCGCCCCAGCGTCGATGCCGGGCGTGTGGGCTGGGTGTTCCGGCCGCTCGACGGCGATGCCATGCGCGCTGCGGCCGCCCACCTGCTGGGCGAGCACGACTTCAGCTCGTTTCGCGCCGCCGCCTGCCAGTCGCCGACGCCCGTCAAGACCCTGCACCGCATCGACATCACGCGCCGCGGCTCCGCGCATCCGCAGACCGGCGACGCCGGGACCGCGTGCTACTGGCGCTTTGAATTCGAGGCCAACGCCTTTCTGCACCACATGATCCGCAACCTCATGGGCTGCCTGATCGCCGTGGGCCAGGGCGCGCAGCCCGCGGACTGGGTGCGCGAGGTGCTGGCGGCACGCTCGCGCAAGGTGGCCGCGCCCACGTTCTCGCCCGACGGCCTGTACTTTCTCGGACCGGTCTACGACCCCGCGTGGGGCCTGCCCACACGCACCCCTGCGTATGATTGGCTGCCATGAGCAGCCACCGATCCAGCCTTATCTCCCCCCCTTCCGCACACTCTCTCCCAGCGCGCACCCGCATCAAAGTCTGCGGTCTGACGCGCGAACAGGACGTGGACGCCGCCGTGGCGGCGGGCGTTGATGCCGTGGGGTTTGTGCTCTACGCCCCCAGCCCGCGCGCCGTCACGCCCCAGCGCGCGGCGCAGCTGGCCGCGCGCCTGCCGCCGTTTGTCACGCCGGTGCTGCTGTTCGTCAACGAGTCCGCTTCCAATGTGATAGCTGCGAGCGCTTATGTGGCGGGCGCCACACTGCAATTTCATGGTGATGAGACACCCGAGCAATGCTGGGCGGCCAGCGGTCAGGGCGCCCGGGCCTTCGTGCGCGCCGCGCGCATTCCCCTGGGGGCCGAGGGTGCGCGCTTCGACCTCGTAGAATATGCCCATGTTCACTCTCGCGCCCAAGCCATCCTGCTCGACGCCCACGTCGAAGGCTATGGCGGCGGCGGCCAGTCCTTTCAGTGGTCACTGCTACCTCCAAGCGTCGCCTGTCACCTCGTTTTAAGTGGTGGGCTCACGCCTGCAAACGTGACCGATGGCATTTTGCAGGTGCGCCCGCGTTGCAAGACGCTGGCAGTTGATATCAGCTCCGGCGTCGAGCTTGACGGCCCTGGTGGCCAACCCATCAAGGGCGTCAAGGACGCCGACAAGATTTATCGCTTCGTCGCCGCCGTGCGTGCGGCCGATGCCCAACTTGCGAACACCCCCCATGGCTTCTTACCAACAACCTGACTCCTCGGGCCACTTCGGCCGCTACGGCGGCAGCTTTGCCAGCGAGACCCTCACCTTTGCCCTGCAGGAGCTGCGCGACGCCTATGCGCGCTACCAGCACGATCCCGACTTTGTCGCCGAGTTCGCATACGAGCTCGCGCATTTCGTCGGCCGGCCCTCGCCCATCTACCACGCTGCGCGCACCAGCCGCGAGATCGGCGGCGCGCAAATCTACCTCAAGCGCGAAGACCTCAACCACACCGGCGCGCACAAGATCAACAACGTAATCGGCCAGGCCATGCTCGCCAAGCGCATGCGCAAGGCGCGCATCATTGCCGAGACCGGCGCCGGCCAGCATGGCGTGGCCACGGCCACGATCTGCGCGCGCTACGGCCTCGAGTGCGTGGTCTACATGGGCGCGGAAGACGTCAAGCGCCAAAGCCCCAACGTCTACCGCATGAAGCTGCTGGGCGCCACCGTGGTGCCGGTCGAGTCGGGCAGCAAGACGCTCAAAGACGCGCTCAACGAGGCCATGCGCGACTGGGTGGCCAACGTCGACAACACCTTCTACATCATCGGCACCGTGGCCGGCCCGCACCCCTACCCCATGATGGTGCGCGACTTCCAGAGCGTGATCGGCACCGAGTGCCTCACGCAGATGCCCCCCATGCTGGCCGAGCAGAAGATCGCTGCCGAGCAGCCCGACGTGGTGGTCGCCTGCGTGGGCGGCGGCAGCAACGCCATGGGCATCTTCCACCCCTACATTCCGTTTGAAAACGTCCGCCTGATCGGTGTCGAAGCCGCTGGCGAAGGCCTCGATACGCCCAAGCACTCGGCTTCGCTGCAAAAGGGCAGCCCCGGCGTGCTGCACGGCAACCGGACCTTCATCCTGCAGGACGACAACGGGCAGATCACAGAGACGCACAGCATCAGCGCCGGCCTGGACTATCCCGGCGTCGGCCCCGAACACGCCTGGCTGCAAGAGATCGGCCGGGCCGAATACGTCGGCATCACCGACCAGGAGGCTCTGGCGGCCTTCCACCACCTGTGCCGCACCGAGGGCATCATCCCCGCGCTCGAGTCGAGCCACGCCTTTGCCTACGCGATGCAGCTGGCCAAGACCCTGCGGCCCGACCAATCCATCCTGGTCAACCTCTCGGGCCGCGGCGACAAGGACATCGGCACGGTGGCCGACCTCTCGGGCGAAGATTTTTACGACCGCCCCTCCCTGCGCGGCCTGTCCGTGAAGGGTGGAGACAGCAAACCATGAGCCGCATCCAGACCACTTTCGAACAACTCAAGGCGCAGCGCCGCACGGCGCTGATCCCCTACGTCACGGCCGGTTTCCCGTTTGCCGACATCACGCCGGCCCTCATGCACGGCATGGTCGAGGCCGGGGCCGACATCATCGAGCTCGGCGTGCCGTTCTCCGATCCCATGGCCGACGGCCCGGTGATCCAGAAGGCGGGCGAGAAGGCGCTGGCCCTTGGCATCGGCATGGTGCAGGTGCTGGCGCAGGTCGCCGAGTTCCGCAAGCGCAACCAGACCACGCCCGTGGTGCTGATGGGCTACGCCAACCCGGTCGAGCGCTACGACCAGGTCCATGGCGAGGGCGCATTTGTGCGCGACGCTGCAGCCGCGGGCGTGGACGGCGTGCTCATCGTCGACTACCCGCCCGAGGAATGCGAAGCCTTTGCCGCCGAGCTGCGCGCCCACGGCATGGACCTGATCTTCCTGCTGGCGCCCACCTCCACGCCCGAGCGCATGGCGCAGGTGGCGCGCGTGGCCAGCGGCTACGTCTACTACGTCTCGCTCAAGGGCGTGACCGGCTCGGCCGCGCTCGACACCTCGGCCGTCGAAGAGATGCTGCCGCGCATCCGCGCGCACGTGCACATCCCCGTCGGCGTGGGCTTTGGCATCCGCGACGCCGCCACCGCCCAGGCCGTGGGCCGCGTGGCCGACGCCGTGGTCATCGGCAGCCGCATCATCCAGCTGCTCGACGACCAGCCCCACGAAAAGGTCGTGCCGCTGGCCGTGAGCTTCTTGCGCGGTGTGCGCAAGGCACTCGACGCATAATCCTGCGCTGGCGCCCACCCCTGTGCGCGCCAGCGCCGTTGAAGAGGAAACCCCATGTCCTGGCTTGAAAAACTCCTGCCCTCCAAAATCCAGCCCACCGACCCGACGGTGCGCCGCCAGATGCCCGAAGGCCTCTGGGTCAAATGCCCGAGTTGCGACAGCGTGCTCTACAAGGCCGACCTGGAGCACAACCAGTGCGTCTGCCCCACCTGCAGCCACCACCACCGCATCGGCGCGCGCATGCGGCTCGACGCGTTCCTGGACCCCGAAGGCCGCTACGAACTGGGCCAGGAAGTGCTGCCGGTCGATGCCCTCAAATTCAAGGACAGCCGCAAGTACCCCGAACGCCTGAAAGAAGCGCTGGAGAACACCGGCGAGACCGACGCCCTCATCGTCTTCGGCGGTGCGGTCAAAAGCATCAACGTGGTCATTGCCTGCTTCGAGTTCGATTTCATGGGCGGCAGCATGGGCTCGGTGGTCGGCGAGCGCTTCGTGCGCGGCGTCGAAACCGCGATCGAGCAGAAGGTGCCCTTCATCTGCTTCACCGCCACGGGCGGCGCGCGCATGCAGGAGGGCCTGCTCTCGCTCATGCAGATGGCCAAGACCAACGCCGCGCTGACGCGCCTGGCGAAAAAGGGCCTGCCCTACATCAGCGTGCTGACCGACCCGACCATGGGCGGCGTGAGCGCCGGCTTCGCCTTCGTCGGCGACATCGTCATTGCCGAGCCCAAGGCGCTGATCGGCTTTGCCGGCCCGCGCGTGATCGAATCGACCGTGCGCGTGACGCTGCCAGAAGGCTTCCAGCGTGCCGAGTTCCTGCAGACCAAGGGCGCCGTCGACTTCATCTGCGACCGCCGTGAACTGCGCAACACCATCGCGCAAAGCCTGGCCATGCTGCAGCGCCTGCCGGCCGACGCCGTGGCCTGACGCCCGGGCAGCGTGCGCGGCCAGGTACGCTGCACCGCACTATTGAATCGATAGCTTCCAATGCTTTCCCAGTAAGCGCTGGAGCCTTATTTGGCGTAAATCGACGCCCTGCTGCGTTCAGGGCAACAGCAGCGCCACCTGCCACTGCGCCAGCACCATCATGGCGATCTGCAGCAGTACCAGCAGCACCAGCGGCGACAGGTCGATCCCGCCCAGCGTCGGCAGCACCCGGCGCACCGGCCGCAGCAGCGGCTCGCACAAGCGCGCAATGACGTCGGCGATGGGCGAGCGCGCCTGCACCCAGGACATCACGGCATAGACGATCAGCAGCCCGATGGTGCCGGTGATGGCCACGCGCACCAGGCCCAGCAGCGCCAGCCAGGGCAGCCACGCCCACCCGGCGCCCGCGCCGAGGACCAACCACAGCAGCACATACTGCGCCAGCTCCACCAGCCCCGCAGCGACCAGGCTGGCCCAGTCCCAGCGCCCCTTGGCAGGCAGCAGCCGGCGCAGCGGCAGCACCATCCAGTCGCTGAGCGCAAACACCAGCCGGCCGACCGGGTTGCCGAAGCCGATGCGTTGCCACTGCATATAGATGCGCAGCAGGCAGGCGCCGCACAGCAGGCCAGCGGCCACATCGAGCAAAAACGAAACAATTTGGTAGAGCATGGGCAGGTCGGGGTTCGGGTCGGCAATGCGACATGGGATGATAGCCAACCCACTGCCTGGGCCAACGCACCGGAATGCACCGCAGGGCCATTCCGGTGCAACGCAGGGTGCTCCGCGGTTCCGAGCGCGGGCGCGGCAGTGCGGGGAATGCAACCGGGCCACGCCACCATGACGCAACACCTCACGCTGACTTCGCTGCCGCTGTTCCCGCTCAGCGCCGTCCTGTTCCCGGGCGGCGTGCTCGCGCTGCGCGTGTTCGAGGTGCGCTACCTCGACATGGTGCGCAAATGCCAGCAGGCCGGCGCGCCCTTTGGCGTGGTCGCCCTGCACAGCGGCCACGAAGTGCGCCGCGCCGGCGCCCCCCTGGAGCAATTCCACGATGTGGGCACCCTGGCCCGCATCGAGCGCCTCGAGGCGCCCCAGCACGGCCTGCTCACGCTGCAGTGCCACGGCGGCACGCGCTTTCACATCCTGCAGCGCACCCTGCTGCCGCACGGGCTGTGGGTGGCCGACGTGGAACAGATGGCGGACGATCTGTCCGTGCCGATCCCCGAAGACCTGGCGCCGACCGCAAAGGCCCTCGCGCACGTGCTGGCCACCCTGCGCCAACGCGACCCGGGCGCGCCCTCCGCCATCGCGCCGACGCCGGCGCAGCTGGGCGACAGCGGCTGGGTGGCCAACCGCTGGTGCGAACTGCTGCCCGTGCCCCTGGAGCTCAAGCAGCAACTGATGGAGCTGGACAACCCGCTGGTGCGCCTGGAGCTGGTGGGCGATGTGCTCGAACGCACCGGGATTGCGCCGCCATAAACCGGCAGCCCCGCACCCCGGATGCCATACACCATAAAATCAACGGTTCGGCTGCATGCAGCCCCCATCTTTACGTCCCGCATCGACGGCCTCTATGTCTGACCTGAATCCCGCACCCGCCCCCCAAGACGAAAACCAGCTCATCGCCGAACGCCGCGACAAATTGCGCGCGCTGCGCGAGTCCCTCCAGGGCGGCACGGGCGTGGCCTTTCCGAACGACTTCAAGCCCCGGCACCAGGCGGCCGACATCCATGCGCAGCACGGCGACACGGACGCCGAGACGCTGGAAGCGCAGCCGGTGCCGATCAGCGTGGCCGGCCGCATGATGCTCAAGCGCGTGATGGGCAAGGCCAGCTTCGCCACCGTGCAGGACGGCTCCTTTGGCGCCACGGGTGGGCGCATCCAGCTCTACATCACGCGCGACGCGGTGGGCGAGGAGCTTTATGCCGCCTTCAGGCACTGGGACCTGGGCGACATCGTCGGCGCCGAAGGCACGGCGTTCAAGACCAAGACCGGCGAGCTCTCGGTCAAGGTGACGCAGTTGCGCCTGCTCACCAAGAGCCTGCGCCCCATGCCCGACAAGTTCCACGGCATCGCCGACCAGGAGGTGAAATACCGCCAGCGCTACATCGACCTGATGACCGACGAGGCCGCGCGCAAGCGCTTCGTGGCGCGCAGCAAGGCCGTGAGCAGCATCCGCGACTTCATGGTGCAGCACGGCTTCCTGGAGGTCGAGACGCCCATGCTGCACCCAATTCCGGGCGGCGCCAACGCCAAGCCCTTCACCACGCACCACAACGCGCTCGACCAGGAGATGTTCCTGCGCATCGCGCCCGAGCTGTACCTCAAGCGCCTGCTGGTGGGCGGCTTCGAACGCGTGTTCGAGATCAACCGCAACTTCCGCAACGAAGGCATCTCGGTGCGCCACAACCCCGAGTTCACGATGATGGAGTTCTATGCAGCCTACTGGAACTACCAGGACCTCATGGGCTTTACCGAGGAATTGGTGCGCGACGCGGCCCTCAAGGCCACGGGCTCGCTGCAGCTCTCCTACCAGGGCCGCGCGGTCGACCTGGGCCAGCCGTTTGCGCGCCTGACGATCCGCGAAGCCATCTTCCAGTACACCGAGGCCGGCGCGCACGTGGACGACGCCGTCTGGCTCATCGGCGCGCTCAAGAAACTGGGCCTGTCGGAGGCCCGGAACAAGCTGTCCGAGCGCAGCCTGGCGAGCCTGCAGGTGCTGTATTTCGAGGAAACCGTCGAAGACCAGCTCTGGCAGCCGACCTTCATCATGGAGCACCCGACCGAGATCAGCCCGCTCGCGCGTGCCAACGATGCGCGCCCCGAAGTCACCGAGCGCTTTGAGCTCTACATCACCGGCCGCGAGTTCGGCAACGGCTTCAGCGAACTGAACGACGCCGAGGACCAGGCGGCCCGCTTTACCGCCCAGGTCACGGCCAAGGACAGCGGCGACGACGAGGCCATGTATTTCGACCACGACTTCGTGCGCGCGCTCGAATACGGCATGCCGCCGGCGGGCGGCTGCGGCATCGGCATCGACCGCCTGATGATGCTGCTGACCGACAGCGCCAGCATCCGTGACGTGATCCTCTTCCCGGCGCTGCGCCGCGAAGCGTGACACCAAGCGCCATGGCCGCACCGCCTGCCCTGCCCGCCGCCCCATCCCCCGCCCAGGCCCCCACGGGCCCGTTCACGGTACTGGTGGTCGAAGACCAGGCCGCGGTGCGTGCCGCGCTGGTCGGCGAGCTGCGCCATGCCGGCGTCTCGGAGGTGCTCGAAGCCGCCAGCGGCGACGCGGCCCTGCAACTGTTCAAGCTGCGCCGCCCCGACCTGGTGCTGCTGGACATCAAGCTGCCCGGCCACGACGGCTACTGGGTGGCGCAGCAGATGCGCATTGCCGAGCCCGGCGACTGGACCCCCATCATCTTTCTCTCGAGCCTGGACGGCGACCTGGACGTGTGGCGCGGCATCGAGGCCGGCGGCGACGACTACCTCGTCAAGCCCGTCACGCCGATCGTGCTCGTGGCCAAGCTGCGCGCCATGCGCCGCCTGCTGGACATGCGCCGGCGCCTGGTGTCGCTGACCGAAGATTTGCACCAGGCCAACCAGCGCCTCAACGAAATGGTCGAAGCCGACGCCCTCACGGGGCTCGTGAACCGGCGCGGCTTCGACCGCATCCTGCACAGCGAAATCCTCGCGGCGCGGCGCGACGGCACGCCGCTGACGCTGATGCTCTGTGACCTCGACCACTTCAAACTCTACAACGACGCCAGCGGCCACGTCCAGGGCGACATCTGCCTGCGGGAAGTAGGCCGCCTGCTGCGCGAAGTGTGCGTGCGCCCGCGCGACGTGGCCTCGCGCTATGGCGGCGAGGAATTCGCGCTGATCCTGCCCAACACGCCGCGCTCGGGCGCGATGACGTTTGCGCGCGCGCTCGGCCAGCTGCTGCGCGTGCGCGCCATCGCCCACCCCGACTCGCCGCTGGGCGCCGTGCTGACGCTGTCGGGCGGCATCACTACCTGCCTGCCCGATGACAACACCAGCGCCGAGAGCATGATCATGCGCGCCGACCAGGCGCTGTATGCCGCCAAGGCCCAAGGGCGCGACCGTTTCTTCAGCTTCGAGATGCAGATGGACACGGTCGAGCAGCGGATGGCCTGATGCACGGCGCCTTCTCTTTTGCGGGCGCTGCGGCGCCCGGTTTTCTTTCGGGACCGACCATGCAACGCTCTCTCAAACTCTACCTGCCCGAATGGGCCCAGGACTGGCTCGACATCATCGTTCCGGGCCTGCAGATCCTGCTGATCCTACTCACGGCCCTGCTGCTGCAGCACCTGCTGCGCCGCCTCGTGTCGCGCGCGAGCCAGCACTACGCGCTGCCGCACGAGCTGCTCGTGCCCATCAAGGCCCTGCTGCGCTGGACCATCATGGTCAGCGCGCTGCTTTTGGTGCTCGAGCGCCTGGGCATGTCCGCCACCGTGCTGTGGACCGCCTTCACGGGGTTTGCCACCGTGGCGGCGGTCGCCTTCTTTGCCGCCTGGAGCGTGCTGTCCAACCTGTTTTGCGCCTTTCTGATCTTCACCGTCGGGCCGTTTCGCGTGGGCGACACCATCGAGCTGCTCGACACCGCCGACAAGCCCGGCGCGCGCGGGCGCGTGGTGGACATCAACCTGCTCTACACCACGCTCGAAGACAGCCTGGGCGAGGGCACGGGCACCTTGCTGCAGATCCCCAACGCCCTGATCTTCCAGCGCGTGGTGCGGCGATGGAAGGTGGGCACGCAAGTGCCTGCCGCACCACCGCCGCCGCCCGCTCTGTAGGCGGGCGTTCCCGCTGCCCGTGCCAAGCCAGACATGGCCAGTCCCCCTGCAATGGACGCGCGCCCTGCTCCTTCCGAGCCTTCGGCAGCCATCTCACAGCAGCGCGCAGAGCGTTGAGCCGCAGCGGAACTCACGCTGCTGTCCTGCGCAGCGCAGGGCCGGCCCTGCGCGCCTCGCCATGGCTGCGCAGCCAGTACCGGTGCAACACCGCAGGGGCATGCAGCAGGTAGTCGTATTCATTGCGCCCCAGACGCAGCAGAGCCATGCACATGTGCATGTAACCATAACGCAGGAATTCATCTGCAAATCCGGCCTCGCCGGCGAGCTGGCGGGCTTCGGCTAACAGCGCGCCAGACGTCTTTCTCTTTGCCTTTGCCGTGGCCTCGTCCCACTGATAACCCAGCCCTGGCGGCAGCGGGAGGGGGCAAGGCACATGGTCCGGATAGGCCTGCCACGCAATCTCGAGCACGCCTGGCGGAAAGCACCGCAGCCAGTCCAGATAAAAGGAGTGGCGCAAGAACGGATCAATTTTTTCACGCACGATGGCGCTGAGAAACTCGCTGTCGAAAAATGGCACCTCCAACTCGGTGCGCGTCATGTCCAGGTTTTCAAAATGGCTGGCCAGGTGCCGATGCTGCTGGTTCAGCACGAGAAACAGGTGAAAAACCCGGCCCTTGTCGGCGGGGTGCACCGATCGGAGTTCAGACAGCATGCCGCTGCGCGACAGGTCCGCCAAGGTTTTGGCAATGCGCGGCTTGAGGAGCTTGGCCGACAGGCTCCAGCGGTTGTACGCCATAAACTTGTCAACGGCGCCATCCAGATCATCCGCGCGGGTGGCCGCAACGATGTCTGCATTCAGGTGAACGTGGCCCAAGCACTCACCCCCGCCATCGCCAGACCAGATGACGCGCGGCCGCTCGGGTTGGTGCGCCAGATACGCCGCGGAGTTCAGCCAGTCGCGCACCGTGGCATTGCTGTGGCGGTCGCCATCGAGCAACGCTTGCACCGGCCTGGACGTGTGGTGCGTGCCCAGGCGCTCGGCCGCAAGTTGGCCGAGCACCTGGTCCTGGCTGTCCGGCAGGCTGAAATTCACTGTGCACACCTCGGCGCCGCCCGCCTGCAGTGCGGCCACGACGGCACGCGAATCCAGGCCACCGCTCAGGTGCGCAGCCACTGCTTTTTGGTCGCCCAGGCGAATCTGGACTGCCTCCTGGAAGTGCCGGTAAATGCGCTGGGCCACAGGAGCCTCAGATGGCTGCGCCACAGGGAGTTCATCCCAGCGCCAATATTGCACTCGCTGCAGTGCTCCAGCCCCATCGGCGCTCACCACTTCGCCGGCAAGCAGGCAAAAGATACCCTGATAAGGCGTGCGATCTGCCAGCGCAGCGCCGTAGCAGGCGATCTCCGCGGCGCCTTGCAGGTGCAGGGATCTGCGAAAAAAAGACACCGCTTCCAGGATGCGAAGCGCGGTGGCAAACAAGATGAAATCTGGCAGCACCCAGCAATAAATTGGCCGCACGCCCAGCTTGTCGGTGACCAGGTGCAGTTTATGGGTGGATTTTTCGTAGGCAACGGCGCAGAAGGTTCCCCGGCACGAACGCAAGCTGTGGTGCCGATTGAGCACCAGGTCATGGGCGACTGCTGCCAGACCTTCGGAGCGTAACGCTGGCAATGCGCCAGCGTGACTTTGCAGCAAAGGGTCTCCCGCCACGAAAGCCGCCATTTCGGGGCTGCCATACTCGCCTGCAGCGTTCAAGGCGCCTATATCCACCTTGACCATGAAGACCTTGTCATCTTTGAATTCTCGCAACCGTCCCAAATCGTCGGGGTGGCGCGATACCGATGCACGCAGCTCCTCCATGAGCTGCGCTGGAATGCTCCCATCGGACTGGCGTGCGAGAACTCCGGCAAAAATTGACATGGCATTTATGAAGTGGTTTTCACGAAATAATGGCAACTGCTTCAAAATCAGCACTTCTGTCGGGCTGCGCTTGGTGTTATTGATAACAATTAAACACCAAATGACATTTGAGGGGGCGGCTGCAAATCACGTTGAGGCGGATGTCTGACAAATACCTCATGCAGAGTAGTTGCCGCGCAAGAGCGTGCTCACGAGCTTGGATATTGAACCAACAGTCGCTGGGTGAAACAGTAAAAATACCCCTGCGACAGCAAACGCGCGAAGTTCAAAGAGATCGGGACGCTGCTGCAGGGTGCGCGCAACAGAACCAAAGCCAGGACGGTAGGGCTGTATGAGGTTTGGGGTTTGGTGCGCTGTGCGGTATCTGCTCAAGAGCAACTGCCAGCGGCGGATGCTGCCCGGGGAGTTCCCAAAGTGGCGGACAGTGCTCTTGCACTTTGCCACATGGAGTGCGCCCGTCACGTACTGGAGCAGGCCAAAATCAGGCTGGCGTGGCTCGGACCAGACAGGGGCGCAACGCCTGCACGACGCACATGCAAACGGCGCATCGCGGTGCAAGGCCGCATGCCATTGCGGTGACGACGGTCAACGTGGCGGACCGCAAAGGAGTGCCGCAGGCGATGAATAGGAGCAAAGCCAAACTAAACCGGGTGCAAAAATGGCCAGGCGCAGCGAACTGCATACCTTTGCCTGGCTGGAGAAGTGCAGGCGTCTGTGGAAGAGCTGCGAACGCAAGCTCAACACCAGCCTGCAGCCTATCCCCCTTGCGCTCCTGGCGGCCCTGCTCCTTCGAAGATCGTGAACAGCTTCTAAGGCAGCATCTCCAGCGCCTGCTGGTAGGCCGGCTGGAACATCAGGTCGTCCCAGGCCTGCGGCAGGGTTTGCGGCAGCAGCGCCACGCGGCGCGCCTCGCTGTCGGCGCTGGGCTGCCACAGGCCTTGGCGGTGCTGCTGCGCCAGCCCGTCGAGCAATTCATCGACGGCGGCGCCGTCGCCTAGGCTCTGGTTGCACAACAGCACCAGGTCGCAGCCGGCCTGCAGGGCGACCACGGCGGCCTCGGTGTAGCCCACCAGTTTTCCGTCGATGCGGCGCGCGCCCTCCATGCTGAGGTCGTCGCTGAAGATGGCGCCGTCAAAACCCAGCTGCGTGCGCAGGATGTCTTGCAGCCATTTGCGCGAAAAACCCGCCGGGCGGCGGTCCACCTTGGGGTAGATCACGTGCGCGGGCATGACGCTGGTGAGCGTGCTGCGCAGCCACGGATACGGCGCGGCGTCATCCTGCAGGATGGCCTTGAGGCTGCGCGGGTCGACCGGCACCTCGGTGTGCGAATCGGCCTGGACGAAGCCATGGCCGGGAAAATGCTTGCCGCAGTTGGCCATGCCGGCCTGCAGCAGGCCGTGCATCAGGCCTTTGGCCAGCAAGGTGACCACGCGCGGGTCGCGGTGGAAGGCGCGGTCGCCGATGACCGCGCTCTCGCCCCAGTCGAGGTCGAGCACGGGCGTGAAGCTGAAATCCACGCCGCAGGCGCGCAGCTCGCTGCCCAGCACATAGCCGGCCGCCGTGGCGGCGTTGGTGGCGCGCATCGCGCCGCTGCCCGGGCCACCCTTGCCGTCCTTCATCCACATCTTGCCGAGCGCGAGCATGGGCGGCAGGTGGGTGAAGCCGTCCGAGCGAAAGCGCTGCACGCGCCCGCCCTCGTGGTCGACGCAGACCAGCAGGTCGGCGCGCACGGCCTTGATGGCGCTGGTCAGTTCGAGCAGCTGGGCACGGGTTTCCCAGTTGCGCGCGAACAGGATCACGCCGCCGGTCAGCGGGTGGGCGAGGCGGCGGCGGTCGGCGGCGCTGAGCGCGGTGCCGGCAATGTCGAGAACGATGGGAGCGTGTTCGGTCATGGTGTTCACGGTTTTACTATTGATTCGATAGCTGCCTGCGATTTCCCAGCAAGCGTTACAGGCCTATTTTCTCTACAACACAGAAACTGGCGGCGTAGTCGGATTCGTCGGTCACGCTGAGGTGCACGCTGAGCCCGCGCGCCTCAAACCATGGCTTGAGCGCGCCGTGCAGCACGATGGTGGGTTGGCCGCTGGCGAGGTTGGCGACTTCGCAGCTGCGCCAGGTCATGGGCATGCGCATGCCCAGTCCGATGGCCTTGCTGAACGCCTCCTTGGCCGAAAAGCGCGTGGCCAGGTAGCGCACGCCGCGCTCGGGCCAGCGCGCGCTGCGGCTGCGCCAGGTGACCAGCTCGGCCTCGCTCAGCACCCTGGCGGCAAAGCGATCGCCGTGGCGATCGAGGCTGGCGCGGATGCGGCGCACATCGCAGATGTCGGTGCCAATGCCGTAGATCATGAATTTGAATGAAATCGGGCTCTAACGCTTATGGGTCAAGCGCGAGCAGCTATGAATTCAGGATTTTTCTGCTGCAAAACCGGCGGCTATGCAGGCCTGGTAGGCATGCACCGTGGCGCCGTAGCCCAGCTCGAGCGCGTCGGCGATCAGCGCATGGCCGATCGACACCTCCTGCACGCCAGGCACGCCGCGCACGAAGGCCGCCAGGTTGTCGCGGTTCAGATCGTGGCCCGCATTCACGCCCAGGCCTGCGTCGAGCGCGGCCTGCGCGGCGGCGCGGTAGCGCTCCAGTTCCACCGCCTGGCGATCCGTGCCCCAGGCGGCGGCATAGGGCTCGGTGTAGAGCTCGACGCGGTCGGCGCCCACGGCCTTGGCCTGCGCCATCTGTTCGGGCACCGGGTCCATGAACAGGCTCACGCGAACACCGAGCTGCCGGCACTCGGCCACCAGCGGCGCCAGGCGCTCGGCATCCTGCGGAAAGCTCCAGCCGTGGTCGCTGGTGAACTGGTCCTCGCTGTCGGGCACGAAGGTGGCCTGCTGCGGGCGCACCTGGCGGATGAACTCCATCAGGTTGTGCGAGGGGTTGCCCTCGATGTTGTATTCGCGCCCCGGCCAGGCCTGGAGCAGCGCGGCCAGCTCGAACACGTCGTGCGCGCGGATGTGGCGCTCGTCGGGGCGCGGGTGCACGGTGATGCCCTGGGCGCCGGCCTGCAGGCACAGCTGGGCAGCGCGCACCACGCTCGGGATGCCCAGGTGGCGCGTGTTGCGCACCAGCGCAACCTTGTTGACGTTGACCGACAGGGCGGTGCGGTGTTCAGGGGTAGGAGTGGTCATAGGTTTTGCAGATCAAGCATCAGCTGGCGCGTGCGCAGCAAGGGGCTGCCACAATGGTATTGCAGCAGCGCGCGCAGCTGCGGCTTGAGCTCGAAGGCCACGGGCGCGCAGGCGCGCAGCAGCGCGGCAAAGCGCACGCCGCCGTCGAGCGCATGCTGCAGTGCCTGCCACTGCACGCCGCTGAGGCTGGCGCGCTCGCCGGGCGCGGCGGCGCGCAGGCCGCCTTCGGCCACCAGGGTGTAGCGCGCCTGGCCCTGCAGCGCGCCCAGGGTCAGGGTTTGCGCGTCGAGCACGGGCAGCAGGCCGATTTCGCGCAGCAGCAGCAGCTCGAAGGTGCGCAGCACGGGCTCGAGCGCGTCGCCATGCTCGCTGGCCAGCACGCGCACCACGCCGGCGTAGGCGTCGAACAGCGCGGGGTGCGGGTCGTCGCGCGCCAGCAGGCGCAGCAGCAGCTCATTGAGGTACAGGCCCGAGAGCAGCGCATCGCCCGTGGGCATGGTGTGGCCGCCGACCCATTCGGCGCCCTTCAAGGTATGGATGTCGTTGCTGCCTGCGGCGGCGGCGCTGCTGTGCGTCCAGGTCAGGCTCAGAGGCTGCAGCGGCAGCAGCACCGGGCGAAAGTTGGAGGTGGGCTTCTTGGCGCCCTTGGCGACCAGCGCCACGCGCCCGTGCTGGCGCGTGAACACCTCCAGGATCAGGCTGGACTCGCTCCAGTCGTAGCGGTGCAGCACAAAGGCAGGTTCGTGGGTGAAGCGGCGCGCGGTGGCCACGGCATTCCTTCAGGCGCTGGCACGGCGGCGCTGCGTGCGCAAGACCCCGCCCCGGGAGGCCGGGGCCGGGAGGGTCGCGCGGCCAGCACTGCGGTCGCTCACGTCACTCGTAGCCGAACGAGCGCACGCGCGCCTCGTCATCGGCCCAGCCCGAGCGCACCTTGACCCACAGCTCCAGGAACACCTTGCAGTCCATGAGCTTCTCGAGCTCCTGGCGCGTCTCCATGCCGATGCGCTTCAGGCGCTCGCCCTTGTCGCCGATCACCATGGCCTTGTGGCTGTCGCGCTCGACGACGATGGTGGCGGCGATGCGCACCAGGCGCTTGTGGTTCTTGCTCTTTTCTTCGCCGAACTGGTCGATGATCACCGTCGAGGTGTAGGGCAGCTCGTCGCCGGTGAAGCGGAACAGCTTCTCGCGCACCGTCTCGGAGGCCAGGAACTTCTCGCTGCGGTCGGTCAGCTCGTCCGCGTCGTACCACCAGGGCGCTTCGGGGAGGTACTTCTCGCAGATGCCGTACAGGCGCTGGATGTCGTTCTTGTTCTTGGCCGACATGGGCACGAACTCGGCGAACGGGTGGCGCTCCTGCATGCCCTTGAGCCAGGGCGCGATCTCGGCGCGGCGGTGGATGTTGTCAAACTTGTTGGCGATCAGAAGCGTGGGGATGCCGGGCTTGAACAGGGAAAGCACCTTGGCGTCGGCCAGCGTGAAGCTGCCGGCCTCGACCACGAACAGGATCAGGTCCACGTCGCTGATGACGCCCATCACGGTCTTGTTGAGCGACTTGTTCAGTGCCGTGGCGTGGCGCGTCTGGAAGCCCGGCGTGTCGACGAACACGAACTGCGTCTGCCCCAGCGTGCGGATGCCGGTGATGCGGTGGCGCGTGGTCTGCGCCTTGCGCGAGGTGATGCTGATCTTCTGGCCCACCAGCGCGTTGAGCAGCGTGGACTTGCCGACGTTGGGCTTGCCGACGATGGCGATCACGCCGCAGCGCTGCGGACCGCCCGCCCCCTCCCCGGCCGCAGCCTCGACCGCTTCGGGCATTTCAGCGGTCTGCGACGCCTCGGGGTTTTCAAGGTGTTTTTGGGCTTCAGCGCTGACGGGGTCTGCGTTGGTAGCTACTTTTTTGGTAGCATCGTTCATGGTTTCTTTGCTTTCAGGGTGGCCAGCATGGCGGCGGCGGCGGCCTGCTCGCCGGCCCGGCGCGAGCCACCAATGCCGCGCTCGGTGAGCGCCAGTTCGGGGATGTGGCATTCCACATCGAAGGTTTGCCGGTGGGCCGCACCTACGGTGGCCACCACGCGGTATTCGGGCAGCTTCATTTTGCGGCCCTGCAGCCACTCCTGCAACGCGGTCTTGGCGTCCTTGGCAGCGGCTTGCATTTGCGGGTTGATCTCGACGGCGGCAAACAGCCGGTGCACCAAGGCCTCGGCCGGGCCGTAGCCGGCGTCCAGGTACACGGCGCCGATCAGGGCCTCGACGGCATCGGCCAGGATGGATGGGCGCTTGTGCCCGCCCGAGCGCGATTCGCCCTCGCCCAGGCGCAGCACATCGGCCACCTGCAGTCCCAGCGCCAGCTGGTGCAGCGTCTCCTGCTTGACCATGTTGGCGCGCACGCGCGAGAGGTCGCCCTCGGGCTGCGCGCTCAGGCGCGCATAGAGCAGGCTGGCCACGGCCAGGTTGAGCACCGAGTCGCCGAGGAATTCCAGGCGCTCGTTGTGGTCGGCACCGAAGCTGCGGTGCGTCACGGCACGCTGCAGCAGCGCGAGATCGGAGAATTCGTGCTGCAGGCGCGCCTGCAGCGAAACAAGACCGGGCTGCACTTAGTCGGTCTGCGCTTGGAAGCGGTAGACGAGGTAGGCCGGACCCGCGAGCGGGATCTCGCGCGCGTAGTTGAACGACACCACCACCTTCTCGCCGCGCTTGGTGACGTCGAGGTCGGAGCCCTTGACCGAGTGGATGTCGTCGATCGCGGCGGCACGGTCGAACGCGGCGCGCACGGCCGGCACCGTGGTTTCATGCTTGGCCTTCTCGATGGCCTTGCGGGCCGCCTGGTACTCCAGGAAGATCGGCAGCGACTGCCCGCCAATGGCAAAGACCGACACGGCCAACACCCCGGCGACGATCAGGCCGATGAACGACATGCCGCGCTGGCGCGACCGGATGGCTGTGCGATGAATCCCCATGCCCCACTCCCTCTTGCTTGTGTACCGCGGCAGCGGCGGCTCAGTTGAACGACCCAATGCGCTTGAGATTGCCAAAATTCATCCAGACAAAAAAGGCCTTGCCGACGATGTTCTTGTCGGGCACGAAGCCCCAGTAGCGTGAATCGAGCGAATTGTCGCGGTTATCGCCCATCATGAAGTAGTGGCCCTCGGGCACCTTGCAGACCACGCCCTCGACGCTGTAGCGGCAGTTTTCGCGGTAGGCGAAGCTGCTGGCGCCCTGCACGAAGGCCGGCACCTCGGGGTTGTTGAGCAGGCGGTGGCTGTGCGTGCCCAGCTGCTCCTGGTACTGCTTGAAGTAGCGCATGGCGTCTTCATCGAAGAAGTCGGGCGCGGCCGCGGTGGGCACGGCCTGGCCGTTGATCGTCAGGCGCTTGTTCAGGTAGGCGACCTCGTCGCCGGGCACGCCGACCACGCGCTTGATGTAGTCCAGGCTGGGCTGCGGCGGGTAGCGGAACACCATGACATCGCCGCGCGCGGGCGCGTTGCCCTCGGTGATCTTGGTGTTGATCACCGGCAGGCGCACGCCATAGGTGAACTTGTTCACCAGGATCAGGTCGCCCACCAGCAGCGTCGGGATCATCGAGCCCGAGGGAATCTTGAACGGCTCGAACAGGAACGAGCGCAGCAGGAACACGGCCGCGATGACAGGAAACAGCCCCGCCGTCCAGTCCAGCCACCAGGGCTGCATGAGGACACGGCCCTTGGCCTCTTGCACGTCCACGTCGACCTTGGCGATGCCCATGCGGTCGAGCTCGGCACGGCGCTGCACGGCGGCATCCTCGATCGCCTGGGCGGCGCGGCGGCGCTGCGGCAGGAAATAAAACCGCTCGGCCAGCCAGTAGCAGCCGGTGACCACGGTGGCCAGGAACAGCAGCAGCGCGAAGTTGCCTTCGATCGCACCGAAATACCATGCCCCGACGTAGGCCACGAACGCCGCGAGCACCAGCGAGGTGAGCACCTGCACGGCCCGCATCAGTCTTCCACCTGCAAAATAGCCAGGAAGGCTTCCTGGGGCACCTCGACCGAACCGATTTGTTTCATGCGTTTCTTGCCTGCTTTTTGTTTTTCGAGGAGCTTGCGCTTGCGGCTGACGTCGCCGCCGTAGCATTTTGCCAGCACGTTCTTGCGCAGCGCCTTGATGGTTTCGCGGGCGATGATGTTGGCGCCGATCGCCGCCTGGATGGCCACGTCGTACATCTGGCGGCTGATGATTTCGCGCATCTTGGCGACCACGGCGCGGCCGCGGTACTGCGATTGGCTGCGGTGCACGATGATAGACAGCGCATCGACCTTCTCGCCGTTGAGCAGGATGTCGACCTTCACCACGTCGGAGGCACGGTACTCCTTGAACTCGTAGTCCATCGACGCATAGCCGCGTGACACCGACTTGAGCTTGTCGAAGAAGTCGAGCACGATCTCGCCCAGCGGCATCTCATAGGTCAGCATGACCTGGCGGCCGTGGTAGGCCATGTTCATCTGCACGCCGCGCTTCTGGTTGGCCAGCGTCATCACCGGGCCGACATAGTCTTGCGGCATGTACAGGTGCACGGTGACGATGGGCTCGCGAATTTCTTCCAGGCGCCCCTGGTCGGGCATCTTGGAGGGGTTCTCGACCATGAGCACTTCGCCGTCGGCCTTGACCACCTGGTAGACCACGCTGGGCGCGGTGGTGATCAGATCCTGGTCGAACTCGCGCTCCAGCCGCTCCTGCACGATCTCCATGTGCAGCAGCCCCAGAAAACCGCAGCGGAAGCCAAAGCCCAGCGCCTGCGAGACTTCGGGTTCGTACTGCAGCGAGGCATCGTTGAGCTTGAGCTTTTCAAGCGCATCGCGCAGCTGGTCGTATTCGCTGGCCTCGGTCGGGTAGAGGCCAGCAAACACCTGGGGCTGGATTTCCTTGAAACCGGGCAAGGCCTCGGCGGCCGGGCCGGCGTTGTTGGGCAGCTTCTTTTCGAGCGTGATGGTGTCACCCACCTTGGCGGCCTGTAATTCCTTGATGCCGGCGATGATGTAGCCCACCTGGCCGGCATCGAGCGACGTGCGCGGCTCGTTGGCCGGTGTGAACACCCCCAGGTTGTCGGCGTTGTACACCGCACCGGACGCCATCATCTTGAAGCGCTCACCCTTGAGCAACCGGCCGTCGACCACGCGCACCAGCATCACGACGCCCACATAGGGGTCAAACCAGCTGTCGATGATCATCGCGCGCAGCGGGCCCGCGAGATTGCCCTTGGGCGCCGGCACCTTGGCGACGATGGCTTCGAGGATTTCGTCAATGCCCATGCCGCTCTTGGCCGAACACGGAATGGCGTCGGTGGCGTCGATGCCGATCACGTCCTCGATCTCGGCCCGGGCATTGTCGGGGTCGGCATTGGGCAGGTCCATCTTGTTGAGCACGGGCAGCACTTCCACGCCCAGCTCCAGCGCGGTGTAGCAGTTCGCCACGGTCTGCGCCTCCACGCCCTGCGAGGCATCGACCACCAGCAGCGCGCCTTCACACGCCGACAGCGAACGGCTCACTTCGTACGAGAAGTCGACGTGGCCGGGGGTGTCGATCAGGTTGAGGTTGTAGACCTGCCCGTCCTGGGCCTTGTACTGCAGCGCCGCCGTCTGCGCCTTGATGGTGATTCCGCGCTCCTTCTCGATGTCCATCGAGTCCAGCACCTGGGCCTGCATATCGCGTTCGGCCAGGCCGCCGCAGCGCTGGATCAGGCGATCGGCCAGCGTCGACTTGCCGTGGTCAATGTGCGCAATGATGGAAAAATTTCGGATGTGATTCATCAACGGAAAACGTCAAGTGATTGGATGGCAAAGCTGCGCGCAAGAAAAAAGGGCGCGTCGACTGGTGACGCGCCCTGAACCAACATCTTTGGCAACTGCGATGGTTGGAGCTTCATTGTAGGCAAAAAGACTGCCGGTTCATGCCGGCACCGCACCGCCTGGGGGATTTGCTGCAGCCGGACGCAAGCCCGTATCGCGGTTTCACAAACCTTTATATGCCCATAATTGCGCATTAAAAG